>JASJGT010000346.1:0-28415 GCA_033791405.1 Desulfuromusa sp. | reverse complement strand
AAGCGACCACCTTTACCGAGAAAAATTTCTGAACAGGCTGCCCGATACTCTTGCCGATAATTATTCCGGTCGCTATCATCATCTGAAAACTGATCAGTTGAAAGAACTATGGCTGCATATTACCAACCGCTGCAACCTCAGCTGCCAACATTGTCTGTTCACGTCGGGCCCTGATTCTACTGAAGAGATGAGTGCCGAACAAATTTTAAGCCGTGCAGAGGAAGCGGTGCAGTTGGATTGCCGTATTTTTGCCTTAACCGGTGGCGAGCCGTTTTTTCACCCGGAGATTTCTGAAATTATGACCGGTTTGCTCAGATTCCCCGATTGCCATGTGGTTATTCTCACCAACGGATTGCTGTTGGAAAAGATGCTGACGGACGATTTTGACCTAAGCCGGATTCATTTACAGATCAGTGTTGACGGTCTGGAGGATCGGCATGATGCAATCCGTGGTCAGGGAACTTTTGTGCAACTGAAAAAACAGTTATTGGCTCTAAAACAACGTGGGATTCCATTTACTTTGTCGATGTGCGTGGAGCAACGTAACTTACAGGATATGGCTGGTCTGGTTGATTTTGCCGCTGAAGTTGGCGCGAGCAACCTCCACTATCTCTGGTATTTTATCCAGGGTCGCGGCACAACAGCGGGATTTGTCCCCCCGTGTGAAATTTTCCCCCAGTTTATTGCTGCTGTGGAAAAAGCCGAGCAACTGGGCATTCAGATCGATAATTTGTCTGCACTGCAAACGCAGATTTTTGCCCCGGCAGGGACAATCCACGATGGTAGCGGCAGCGGTTGCGAATCTGCAGCCATTGGCCCGGATGGAAACCTTTACCCCTCGGCAGCTCTGGTCGGCAATCAGGAACTTGTAACACCGCTGTCGGGAAGCCTTGCCGAGGCCTGGCACAACAGCCCCGCATTAAACCAAATCCGCAGGGCAACGGTTGCTAAACTTGATGACCCACTGCGTTACTTTACCGGCGGTGGTGATCTGGACCACTCCTGGATTCACGGCAGTCAGTTTTCTGGAACTGATCCCTATCTTCCCCTCTATGAGCAAATCATATTTTGGCTGATTCACCGGGAAGCAACCCGCCTTCCAGAAAGAGAGCAGCCTGGGTTGAAATTAAAAATGGGCGATATTCTGGAAAGTTGTGGAGCCCACGGTCATGTTGCTCTGACGCATGCCAATTGCCTGTTAGCCATTGCCGATCAAAATAGTCGTACGGTTGTAAAAAATTATTACAGCGCCGCAGCGGCTGAGACTAAAGAGGATATCCTCAACCCGGTCTGCTATGTCGATGAGGATATATCACACATTCCGGAAAAATATCGTTTCCGCGGTTATGGCTGCGGCAGTCCGGTTCTGGATGCAGAAATCAAAGAAGGTGAAACAGTTGTTGATCTGGGCAGTGGTCGGGGTATCGAAATTTTCATTTCAGCTCGACTTGTTGGACACAAGGGGCGCAGTATCGGGGTGGATATGCTTGATCCAATGCTCGCAATTGCAGAACAGGGAGCTGTAGACGTTCGTAAAAACCTTGGCTATAACAACATCGAATTCCGCAAGGGATATCTTGAAGATTTACCGTTGAAGAACGCAACAGTTGATCTGATGCTCTCCAACTGTGTGATGAATCTCTCATCAGACAAACGTCAAGCTTTTGCGGAAATTTTCCGTTCACTCAAACCGGGGGGAAGACTGGTTATCTCCGATGTTGTCTGTGAAGAGGAACCAGATGCTGCGATTCGCAACGATGCAGAGCTACAAGGGGAATGTATTGCCGGGGCGTTGCTCCAGAAAGATCTGGTTGGGCTATTGGAAGAAACCGGGTTTACCGATGTCCGCCTGTTAAAACGGTTCCCCTACCGCGTCGTGCGTGACCATCCGTTTTTCTCTCTCACTTTTGCCGCCTGGAAGCCGGGTGAAAGTGACCTTGTTCCGGTCATTTACCGTGGGCCGTTGCCCCAGCTACCGTTATCAGATGGAACTTTTCTATTCCCCGGTCAGAAAACCCTGATTGCCAAAAATCTGGCAGAACACCTTGATGAACATATTTTTCTGTTGGATAGTGATGATGGCAGTATCACCAACCTGGATCTGGCAGACGGTTGTGCCTGTGCTCTCCCTCCTGAAGCGGTAACATCACCTGCCCCATCAAGCATCAAGTATCGTTCCGGCTGCATGGTTTGCGGCAACGATTTGATCTATCCCGACAAAGAGGTTGAGCTGGTTTGTCATTATTGCGGACAACATGCCGTTGCCAATGCCCACTGTGACAAAAAGCATTTTGTCTGTGACCATTGCCACTGTGAGGATGCTCTGGAGGTCATGGAACATCTCTGTGAAGAATCAACCGAAACTGATATGCTGGAAATTCTGGCACGCCTGCGAAAACATCCATCGATCCCGGTTCATGGGCCGGAACACCACGCCTTGATGCCGGCAATTATTGTTACAGCCTATCGCAACAGTGGGGGAAAGATTGAGGATGATCTGATCGCTACGGCGATCCGTCGCGGTAATCAGATTATTGGTGGAAGCTGTGCATTTACTGGCATCTGTGGTTCAGCGTCTGGTGTCGGTATCGCCTTCAGTCTGCTGTTGCAAGCCAACCCGGTCAAGGCGGAACAACGCCAGATTGTCCAGCAAATCACTCAACAGGTTCTGGCGGATATTGCTGAACTCAAGGCAGCTCGTTGCTGCCAGCGTGATTGTTGGCTGGGGTTGAAAAAAGCCGCTGAGCTATCCAATGAATATTTGCCTATCCCATTGCAGGCCGATGCGGTGATCGGTTGCTATCAACGTCATCAAAATAAAGAGTGTATCGGGATGGATTGTCCGGTTTTACAGGAACAAGCGGAGGTGACATCACAAACAGGATGTAATTAGGGATATAGATTTGATTACGAAAGCCCTTTCTTTAGTTGCGACATCTCGTTCGACAGACTATATTTCTAATAAAAAACATGATAACACTAGGAAGATACTGATAAAATACATGTTTTTCAAATAGACAATCCAAGACAAACTACAAATAGTTATTTTGAAAAAGGATGCCAACATGTCAGACAGATTTCAAACAATTTTCCGTGAATATCAGGAAATATCCACAAGATACGATGCAGAACACGAAGCCATCTGGTTATATTTCAATCCCCAAAAGCGACCCTGTTTTTCCAGTGTACTGTTGCGGGAAGCCCATGAGATACAACATGCCATTATCAATTATTTCAAGGCCAACGGAACGGAACCAAAATATCCGGTCCGCTACATGATTCTTGCTTCACAAATACCGGGTGTTTTCAATTTTGGCGGTGACCTGAATTTATTCGTTCAATTGATCGTTGATCGAAACCGGGAACAACTATTTGAGTATGCCAAAAGCTGTATTGATATCTGCTATCTCAATGCGGTTAACCTTCATCTGCCCCTAACTACTATATCACTCGTAGAAGGTTCAGCCCTGGGTGGAGGTTTTGAATCCGCAATATCAAGCAATGTCGTCATTGCCGAAAAACATGCACAAATGGGGTGTCCTGAAATTCGTTTTAACCTTTTCCCTGGAATGGGTGCATACAGTTTTCTGTCACGAATTCTTGGCATGAAGAAAACAGAAAAAATATTGCAGGAGGGAAAAGTCTACACAGCTGCAGAATTATATGACATGGACATAGTCGATGTTCTGGCAGAACCCGGTGAGGGTGGTGATGCAGTCAATCGATTTATAAAAAAACACCGCCGGGCAGGTAACGGCATGCGGGCAATTAGAGAAGTTAGTCAATTTTACAGCCCGATCTCCTATGAAGAACTCATTGGAATTACAAAAATCTGGGTCGATGCAGCGTTGCGCTTAACTCGCAAAGACCTGCGCACCATGGAACGTCTGGTCTCAGCACAAAATAGTGGCAACTATATGCCGGATCTGCAAACACAAAGTGTACCATTTCTCCGAACAAAACAGGATCGCCGCATTAACGATCAAGAGGCTCCACTTTCTCCCCCCGACGACAGTCTCTTTCAATTCGAAACAGACCGGCGAACATCCAGTGACAGACGTTTGTATAACTGAGCGGTTCTAAAAAGACAAATCGGACAGCGGCCAAGGACACTGACCAGATGAGACAAACAACCACCCAACGGCACTAAGTCACGATACAATAAAAGTGCACAGGTTCAAAACAGAACTGAAAATCCTGATATGTCAACGCCACCCACTCCCAAAAGGGCGAGGGTGGCGCGAAGAGTCAAATAAGGGAAACAAAGAAAAAGAAAACAATAAAAATCAGGCTTTCCCGGCACTGC
Source organism: Desulfuromusa sp. (assembly GCA_033791405.1). Classification (GTDB taxonomy): domain Bacteria; phylum Desulfobacterota; class Desulfuromonadia; order Desulfuromonadales; family Geopsychrobacteraceae; genus Desulfuromusa. The sequence continues at coordinate 24,109 of JASJGT010000346.1, read as the reverse complement.
CAAGAACCGCTTCGTTCTTGTGTTTAATCAGGCTGATCAGTTCCTTGCGTGCCGCTCCCAGGTACTTACGCGGATCAAATTCACTGGGATCATTAGCCAGATATTCTCGAACTTTCGCTGTGACAGCCAGTCGTCCATCTGAATCAATATTGATCTTGCAAACGGAACTGGCCGCAGCCTTGCGCAGCTGATCTTCAGGGACACCAACAGCTCCATCCATCTTGCCACCATACTGGTTGATCAACGCGACATATTCAGGAATAACACTGGATGCGCCGTGCAGAACAATCGGAAAACCGGGAATTCTTTTTTCACACTCTTCAAGAATATCAAAGCGTAATGGTGGAACCGACTCCCCTTCCTTGAGCTTGAATTTATACGCACCATGGCTGGTACCAATCGAAATTGCCAGAGAATCGACACCCGTTTTTTTGACAAAATCTTCAACTTCATCGGGCTGAGTATAGGTCGACACTTCAGCAACCACATCATCCTCAATCCCGGCGAGGACACCCAGTTCACCCTCGACAGTGACATCATGGGCATGGGCATAGTCAACCACCTGACGAGTCAAAGCGACATTTTCATCATAAGGAAGATGTGAACCATCGATCATGATTGAGGAAAAACCAGATTCAATACAATTTTTACAGAGTTCAAAGGAGTCACCATGATCCAAATGGAGAACAATTGGAATATCGGCGCCCATTTCCTTTGCCATCTGCACTGCACCCGTCGCCATATAACGAAGCATGGTTTCGTTAGCATAATTTCTGGCACCTTTGCTGATTTGGAGAATCACCGGTGATTTAGTTTCTGCGCAGGCGGTAATAATTGCCTGAAGTTGTTCGAGATTATTAAAATTATAAGCGGGGATAGCATATCCACCATCGACTGCTTTACGAAAGATTTCCCGCGAATTCACCAACCCCAGCTCTTTATAACTAACTGCGTCACCCATCGTTTGTTCCTCCATGAAAGTTGCGGATAGAATTATTGCCCTGGATAAATCAACTGATTACATAAACTATCCAGCTTCTACTAAACAAAAGGTCAATAATTCCCAATTGAAAGAGAGTTGCAAAAGCACTTAAGTTAAATTAGTATACGCATGTTTTGAAAGTACGGAAAGATAAAATTCCCCGCTATTTGCTTACAATAACACATGTCGAAAGGGTTAGCTCAGCATGGTCGATACAAAAACTGGTGATTATTTCAATGAGTGGAAAGAACGTGAAGCGATTGCCGAAGCGATGGCTCCGTTAATTGGTAAACTTTATCGCGAGCAAGAGGTGATTTGTACCGTATTTGACCGGACCTTGGTCAACCAGTCGACCATCGAAATTTTGCGAGCACATCGCTTTGCCCGGCAGATTATAAGTCGTGAAATCTGGGTGAAAGATACCTACCCGATCCTCCAAGCCCTGGTCAAAATGGATCTTGCCCCCGCACGAGTGGATCTGGCAAAACTGGCCCTCCGGTATCAGGAACAGAATAATGGAGATGTTGATACATTTGTCGCCGAACAACTTAAAGGGTTGAATACCGGGAAAAGTCATCAGTTAAGTGAACCACGCGATGTTGTACTTTACGGTTTCGGTCGTATCGGACGCCTGGTCGCCAGAATTCTTATTGACCAAGCCGGTGGCGGCAATAATCTCCGTTTGCGAGCAGCTGTTGTCCGGAAAGGGAGTGAAGATGATCTGACTAAACGTGCCAGTTTACTCCGTCGAGATTCGGTTCATGGCCACTTCAAAGGAACTATCAGAGTAGATGAGGAAGAAAATGCCATCATTGCAAATGGTAATATGATCCGTATCATTTATGCAGATGCCCCCGAGGACGTTGACTACGCAAAATTCGGGATAGAAAACGCGATCGTCATCGATAACACTGGTAAGTGGCGAGACCGTGAAGGTTTGGGGCGTCATATCAAAGTCAAAGGAGCATCACAAGTTCTATTGACGGCACCAGGGAAGGGAGACATCCCTAACGTGGTTTATGGCGTTAACAATGAATTGTTAGAAACTGATGATGCCATTCTTTCTGCAGCCAGTTGTACCACCAATGCGATTGTTCCAGTGCTTAAAGCTGTCAACGATAAGTTTGGTATCGAATCGGGTCACATTGAAACGTGTCACAGCTATACCAACGATCAAAATCTGATTGATAATTACCACAATAAAGAACGCCGTGGTCGTAGTGCCCCGTTGAACATGGTTATTACCGAAACCGGCGCTGCCAAAGCCGTTGCCAAGACTTTACCAGAATTGGCGGGGAAACTGACTGGGAATGCAATTCGGGTTCCCACCCCAAATGTTTCGTTGGCAATCCTCAACCTGACCTTAAAGCAAGAGACCACTGTTGAAGAATTGAACAACTACCTGCGTGATGTCTCCTTAAACTCACCTCTACAGGATCAAATCGACTTTACCAATTCACCCGAAGCAGTTTCTACTGACATGGTGGGTTCGACCTACGCTGGAATCGTTGATTCACTCGCTACGATTGTTCAAGGCAATCGCTGTGTTCTTTATATCTGGTACGATAACGAATACGGTTACAGCTATCAAGTTGTGCGGATTGTTGAAAAGGTATCGGGAATCAATTTAGAGCACTGGCCTAAATAAAACCATCACGCCACCTCTCTAATTTAAGCGGGCTTTCCTTATAGGATTGCCCGTTTTTTTATGGGCATTTGCCATATAAACATCGGGATATGACCTGCAGACAAACAAGATCTGGCTTAAATATCTACCTGAAATAGTCTTCCTTTATAAAAATAATCCGGCTCTTTCGCCCTATTTTCAGCAACTTAACTCCCATATTCCTTGAGTAACAGAACGTCAATCCATTTATGGCATGCATTTCGCTCTGATAGGGGGATCAATTGAAATTATATTTATTCATTTTTTTTTGCAAGTGGGGAAAGTAATGATTTATTGTTCCGCCTCAGAAAAATCTGATCTGGCGATTCTGAACTCCAGGGCAGGCCATCTGAAAGAAGGGTTAAAACAATCCTCGGTCGGTCAACAATCGACCCGACAATTGGAAAGGATGGCGGAAGCTATTGCTCGGCAACTGAGTCTTGAGGAACAAACCATGGAAAAAGTTGGACTGGCTCTGACTCCCATCCATATGGATGAGCACAAGAAGATGTTAGAAGCGATCTCGTTACTGGAATTCAGTTGGAAAGCACAACGAATCAGCGATGAAGTCTACAGTAAAGCACTTAATTATAAATTTGAATTTCACCATCACTATTTTGATGAACCACAGCTATTATTGATTCTTGGAGAGAACTGCGATCCTGAATAAATCAAAATCTATATTCTAGAAAAAATACCAAAAAAAAGCCGACCCCTTTATAGGGATCGGCTTTTTTATTATATACAAATTGTTTAGTTAAAACGCTTCATTGCACGTTGCTTCTTACGCAAACGACGCTGAGCTTCTTTCTCTTTACGTTTACGCTTGATGCTTGGCTTCTCGTAAAATTTACGTTGTTTCATTTCACGAAAGAGACCCTCTTGCTGCAACTTACGCTTGAGAACTTTAATCGCTTTTTCGACGTTACCATCAATAACAGTGATTTCCACTGACAATCACCCCACTTTCTTCCTATATCTTTGCAGAGCTCCCTCCACAAGAGCTGGAATTTATACCCTCTGATTCAGGCTAAGTCAAGACTTTTTCAGCAATGCAACCTTGATTCCACCATTTGAAAAGCGGAGCAATGGAGCAAAGGAGGTACTGGTCGATTTGATCAGTTCTGATTCTGGACAAATGATCGCCCCCTGCCAATCAGCAAAGGTATTGCCATAGAGCCTGTCTAAATCATGATACAGAGATTTTAAACTTGCATTCTTACCAAGTCGCTCTCCATAAGGGGGATTGCATATCATCAACCCGGATGGAAACTGCGGTTGAAGCTGCTGCATATTGCCACAGGACAACTGAATCAATCCATCCAGACCAATCTTCTCCAAATTCTGCTGTACCGCTGCAATTGCTTTCGGATTATTGTCTAGTGCGATAATATGGGATGGAAGTGTCGATTTTTCTTCCCGCTGTGCCTCTATTAGCAACTGGCGCCATAATCCCGGACGATACTTTGGCCAATTCATAAAAGCAAAGTCACGCCCCTTCCCCGGAGCGCGGTGTAATGCGATCAATGCAGCCTCTATGGAAAAAGTTCCGGAGCCGGTCATCATATCAAGCAGCGGAGATGAACCGTCGTACTCACACGCTAACAAACATCCTGCAGCTAAAGTTTCACGCAATGGGGCTGCTACCCTGGCCTGCCGATAACCACGTCGATGCAGGTGCTCTCCAGAACTGTCGATAGAGACCTGACAGCGATCATCATTCATTCTGAGGTAGATTTTCTGTACGGAACCTATTGTTCCTCTCTTTTCACCCAGGACTTTGGTCATAGCAGCCTCGCAAACCTCAGCAATCCGACCGGTGTGGTTCAATCGAGAACCACGACTTGCAACCCGAATTTCATAGGCAGATCCCGACTTAACAAAGCGCCCCCAGGGCAACCGTGACAAACGTTGAAACAAGATTGGAAAATCACGCGCTGCAACCCCTCCCAATCGAACCAAGATCCGCGAAGCGCTACGCAACCATAAGTTGGCCAGATATAACTCCTGCAGGCCACCTTCAAATTCAACACCGCCGCGGATTGTATTGGTCGGTTGGATACCAAGATCAGCTAATTCTCTGGCACAGATATTTTCAAACCCGGGCGCAGTTACGACAAAATAATCATTTTTCTGTTTTTGCATCAATACCTCCGGCGGAGAAGGTAACAAATTTGGGTTAAGTTGTTAAGATTTTTAACTTTTCTTTCGATAATATATTTATTTTCGATATATTCAATTATTGGTTTGTTCTTATCTGAGAAAAAAGATAAAATGTCTCCATTCATCTCGCATCAACAACCTCAAACGAGATTATCACAGCAAGTCATGAGATCGGATTAACGGCATGAACTATCAACGTTATTTTAAGTCAGGGCAACAGCTTCTACTTAAAGTACAAAATGACGCAGAAGAAGAACAGCAGCGCACTGAATTGATGACGGTATTTGTTGTTTCTCTGGAGGAAGATTCTCTTGTCCTCTCCCTCCCCTATGGTCCAGATGCCGTTGAACAATATCCCTTTAGTGAAGGACTTTCCTTTGAAATCAGCACTGAAGCTATGGGATTGGGAATTCGAACGACAGGGATATTCGAGCAAAAGATTGATGGAAACCAGTTTATCGTGAAGCTCAATCCCGATCTAGAAATGTTCCAACGTCGCATCAGCGAACGTTTCGATTGTCAACTTGGTATCCGTTTCAGTCGAGCCGCCAAAACCCTGCAAACAATGCGAGAAATCTGGGAGAAGAATATTGAAGTTCTCCATAGCCCCGAAGCACCTCTCATCTTTGATGGCTTCAAAATGTGTCGTGTTAATATCAGTTCTGGAGGGATGCGATTCACCATAAAACCACCGGGGGATCAGGGAGAGCTCTGTTTGGTTCTTGTCAATTTAGAGGATGGCAACCCCCCGGTCTGCGCCATTGCTGAAGTTGTCTGGGTCTGTATGGAAGACGATTCAGCAGTCACCGCCGGGATGCGTTTCATCAATATTTTGAGTGAAGACCAACAGCGAATTGATACTTTTATTGCTAAAGCGAAAAAAGATTCGAAAACAAACTGATCAGAAAATCACCCACTCCATGCTACGTTTCGGGATGGACATAAACGCCATTCTGAGCTATAAAAACTTAACGGTCATCCGACCACCTCACCAACCAGGAAAGCCGCAATGCCGCAGGTGACTGAAACAGAAGTTTTTCGAGCATGCCGGACTTTGTTCGGCGCTGAACTCCAGTTAAACAGAGATTTTCTCTCTTATTTACAACCAGCTGGTGTTCGCTCTGCCTATCGTAAAAAAGCAAAAACAACTCACCCTGATCGTTTCGCAATTTCTGCCATTGGTACCCGCACGAAACAGCAGCGTTTGTTTCAGGATTTGAATCAGGCTCACCAAACTGTCCAAACTTATCTGAAACAGCGAAAAATGTTTTCCGCTGAAAAGTTCTCTCACAGCTACCCGGCATATACCCAACCAAGCCGTCACCGTCAGAGTACACCCAATCGGCCGTACCAGCGCAGCTCACTTCCAGCACGCCCACTGCAGTTTGGTTCATTCCTCTATTATCAGGAAATTATCCCATTTAAAGCGGTCATTGCAGCAATTACCTGGCAAAGACAGCAGCGCCCCATGCTGGGTGCAATCGCTAAACACTGGGGCTGGCTGAGTGATAAAAATATTCATACAATTGTTAACCATCGCAGCGGCTTCCACAAGTTTGGAGAACGGGCAGAACAACTTGGACTACTCAACCAGCGACAAGTTCGTACCCTCCTCTTTCATCAGAGAAGTCAACAAAAGCAGATGGGACATTACTTTGTCGAGCAGGGATATTTTGATGAAGAAACTCTCAACCAATTTCTCTTGCAACTTGCCGAACACAACCAAACCTTTCGCAAAGGATTCAGTGGACATTATTACTATTTTCACCGTAACTAAGTAGACACGATCTATCCTGAATCCGTAAAATCCAATTTTTCATACTACTCAAAGGAGATCCCATGGGCTTTCTGGCTACCTCTGCCAGTGTTTGTTATTTTCAGGTGACTGGTTCACTTAATCCGCAAGAAAAATTTCAGGATTTGCAGGAAAAACTGGCAGCAGAGGGATTTCGCTCTATTGAGCAATCTTCTGATGAACTATCAACCGGCTGGGTTCAACTGGACAATTATGATTGCAGCGATTTCACCTCTCTAAACAGCTGTTGGCGTGACCACCACTTATGTTTCAGCTTACGACAGGATCGCCGTCGGATTCCTGCCGCACTGTTAAAACGCCATGTGATTCAACTCCGGGAAAAATTTCTGGCAGAGCAACCGACCCTAAACTATGTTCCCAAAGGAGAAAAGGAGCAGATTCTTGATCAGGCACGCAGCTCACTTCTAGCTCGTACCCTGCCAACACCCTCTTTTTATGATGTCATATGGGATACCGATCAGCAGTTACTCAGATTTTGCTCCCTTGGTCAAAACACAATTGACAGTTTCCAAGGATTATTTCACCAAACCTTTCCCGGCTTGCGGCTGCAATTGTTTCATCCTCTAGCGCGAGCAACTCAAATTCTGTCAGAAGAATTACGTGAGTCATTACAACAAGCCAATAAAGCGCAAACTGAAAACGTTCTGGAACAGATTGCAGCCAACCGCTGGATGGGAATTGATTTTCTGCAGTGGCTGTTTTATCGCACCCTTAGTTCAGATTCACGTTATCAGATCACAACCAGCGGGCCTCTCTTGGAGAAACAACCTTTTACCGCTTTTCTTGACAACCGCTTGGTTCTGGTTGGTGGTGGCCAGGAGGGGATACAAAAAATTGTGGTGGCCGGACCGCAAGATAATTATTTGGAGGTCAAAGCTGCGTTACGCCAAGGCAAGCAACTTGAAGAAGCAACAATTCATTTACAACAGAGTGAAGATGATGCCTGGAAATTGACCTTAAAAGGGGAACGTTTCCAATTTGGCAGTTACCGCACTCCGATGATCCGTCCGGAAAAAGACCCGAGCGACGATCCTCAAGCTGAGGCAGAAGCGGCCTTTTTTACCAAACTGGCAGCAGTTGAAGAAGGGGAACAAATGTTCAACAGTTTGCTGAAAGCTTTCCTGGAATTGCGCCTTGGTGAACAGTGGAAAACTGAACAAGCAATGATCCTGACCTGGCTGGAAGAATAGAAATAAATCGGTGGAACTTTTACTTTGGTGCGAAACTGCTATGCTTAGACAGAAGACAGTTTCTTATGTGGGAATAGAAAAAATTATGGGAACCCTATGAAGTTTCGCACCAGACTTTTGATCCTGCTATTAACGATCACCCTACTCCCTCTGAGTCTAAGTTTTCTTTTCCAACGGGGCTCAATGCTCCATTTTGGCAATAAACTTGCCAGCGATACCCACGTTCTACTTAATAGCAGTGCAACAACCCTCCTCCATACCTTAGTCGATGACTTTGGACGAATCCTTAAACGAGATAAGGCAATGGGGTTACTGACTCTGCAGATTCAAGCACAGGCAGTTGAATGCAGACTCTCATCTGCCCTTCCAGAGCATCCCAAACCGATATTTTTTTCTGCTGACTATACCTCCTCAGAAAATCAGCCAAAAGATTTGATAGTGACACAAAAACGTAAACGGATGAGTAAAGATGGCAAGCTGGTTCCGATTCCTGTCTCCTATTCCCAGCAAGTCATTTTTCTCGCTCAAGGAAAAAAACCATCAGAGGTTACTGAAGAGCTCCAGAAAATAAGTAGCATGCCCGAAGTTTATAAGACCTTACACGATATCCAACCCGACCTGTTTCTCTGGCAATACACCGCACTCGAATCTGGAATTCATTCCAGCTACCCCGGTAAAGGGGGTTACCCACTTGATTATGACCCCCGTCAGCGTCAGTGGTACAAGGATGCCGTAGCAAAAGGAGAACCGATCCAGAAAATCCTCACAGATTTAACCACTGGTGCCCTGATATTGACCCTGGCAAGACCAATTTATACTGGTGATGGAAAATTAGCGGGAGTCACTGCTTTGGACATCGACTATCGACAATTTTTTGCTGATTGGAGTATCCCGGATGAATGGGTCAATGATGCTAAAAGTATGGTTCTTATTTATCACGAAGACCAGCCTGACCCAATGCAACAGCTGGAAGTTCTGCTCCGCAACCAGAGCGAAGATCATTCTTTGGATTGGCGGATGCCAGTTGAACATGAGTATTTGGATATAACCGACCCGCAATTACAAGATCTTCAGCAAGATCTTTTGAGTGGGACTTCCGCCGTCAGAAAAATTACCTATCAGGGTCAAGAATCACTCTGGGCCTATGGTTCTCGGAATGGAGATAAACCTTTTCCCTTGGTTATTGTCCCTTATCAACAGATAATTGCCCAAGCAGTCAATGCTGAAAAGTACGTCAATCAGCAAATATCCTCGAGCCTCAAAATCAGTGCAGCGTTAACCATACTTGTCGTCGCTGCCGCCATTCTGTTAGCAATTATCCGCTCCCGCAAGGTTACCCAGCCAATTATGCAGCTCGCAACAGCTGCAAATCAGCTAGCTGAAGGAAACTTTGATGCTCAAGTCAAGATTAATACCGGTGATGAATTGGAAAATCTCGGCAATATTTTTAACGGGATGGGATCCAGTCTGAAAGAACGGGATCAGATGAAACAATCCCTGGCACTGGCTAAAGAAATCCAGCAACAGCTACTGCCCAACTCAGCGCCTGTCTGCCCAAACTTTGACTTGGCAGCGCAAAGTCTCTACTGCGATGAAACAGGTGGCGATTATTTCGACTTCATTGAACTGAAAAATTCTGGATCTCAGCGGTTCGGGCTAGCAGTTGGAGATGTTTCCGGTCATGGAATTGGACCTGCGCTGGTGATGGCAACCGCCCGTGGTGTTCTCCGCTCACTGGTTGACCTGCATAAGTCCGATCTGGAAGTGCTGGCAAGTGAGTTAAATAACCAGCTCTGCCGTGGAATCGACAACGCCTATTTCATGACCCTTTTTTATGGTGTTCTCAACCCGGAAAAAAAATCCTTGGCCTGGGTATCAGCCGGACATGCCCCCATTTTTCTCTACCGTGCAGATGGTCAGGTTGAAGAACTTTCCAGTTCTGGAATTCCACTGGGGATCATTGAAGACACTCCATATGAAATGAGCCCGATCACAAAATTTGCTTCAGGTGAAATCCTGTTGATCGGAACCGATGGTATCTGGGAAACTCAAAATATGGCTGGGGATATGTTCGGCACTGACAGGGTGAAAGAACTCTTGATTCGACATGCTGAAGCTGATGCCGATACCATTACCGAACAACTCATCTCAGAATTGAACCGCTTCAGAGGAGATCATTCTCAGGACGATGATATAACCTTGATGGTGGTCAAAGCTTGTTGACATCAGTCACACAACCAACAGGTTGTCCAATATGCAGATATCTAAGATAATTCAGGGAGAAGATATTTTTTCCAAAGAGATTCTTTGAATTTTGGCCGGAAAAAACCAAAATGTCCGATTTTTTCTACATTAACTTCACTTGGACTGATCCGTTTCATCGTTCGTGGTGCTGCCGTATAAAAATCGTGTAGAGACTCTATATTGCGTGCTGACATATATTCATCATCGGTGAAAGATAGAGATGTTATCGGAATCGTTACATTGGAGTATAACCGCCGAGTCTGTTCACCTTCCACACCAACAACATAATCAGGGTTAAGACACCAGCGTCGCCACTGCGCCATGACATCATGTGGCAAATCACCGACCTTGCGCAGGCGCTTGCCTGGGAAATAGCCAAACAGTCGCAATGACAGTGGCACTATCAAGTACCACAAATACCAGGAGACGCGTCGAAGTCTCGGTGGAGCGTCACGCCAGTAGCCACTTCCGGACGCCACAGTGACCATTTTATCCACATACGACTGATCAGGCAAAAATGGAAAAATCTGTCCGCCCAGGCTGTGCCCAATCCAATAGAGAGGTTTTCCACCCGCAACATCAACAACTGCTTTGACCATCGCTGCACTATCAAACCGCATCCAGTCTATTATATTGGTTTGAAAATCCCGCAAACGGCCGGAGAGGGACAAGCCGATACCGCGATAATCAAAAGTGGCAACCAAATATCCCTGCTCGCTCAGCCATTCAGCAAAAGCTGCGTAATAGCGCTGCTGCACCCCCATCCCCGGGACAATCAGGACCGCGGCAATCAGCTCACCTTCTGGAACAAACATCCGCCCGACAATGGTTTTATTATCCTCAGTGCGAACATCTATCTGGGAAAATCGCTTCATCAGCCTGCCTCAAACTTGTTCCGCTAAAAGTTAAAGCGACAAATATTCGGCTACAAAATCGGCATCCTTATCACCGCGACCCGACATGTTAATCAGAATTGTCTGCTCTTTGGGCAATCCCTTTGCCAGTTTCATCGCATAAGCAACAGCGTGAGCACTTTCTAAAGCTGGGATAATCCCTTCAAGACGGGATAATTTCATAAAGGCATCAAGGCATTCTTTGTCATCGATCGTCTCATATTGAACCCGTTTAATGTCCTTCAGATAACAATGTTGCGGACCAACTCCGGGGTAGTCCAAACCAGAGGCAATGGAATAAACTGGTAGCGAGTTCCCATCCTTATCTTGCAAGTTATAGCACTCAAATCCATGAAGCGCACCCTTGCTCCCTAAAGTCAGAGTTGCGGCATGATCCGGAGTGTCCAACCCCTTACCGGCAGGCTCCACACCAATCATTTTAACGTCTTTATCATCCAGAAAAGCGGTGAATAGACCCATGGCATTGGAACCACCCCCAACACAGGCCATCAGATAATCGGGCAAACGTCCTTCTTTTATCTGAAACTGTTCTCGTGCTTCTGTGCCAACGATGGTCTGGAAATCACGCACCATTTTTGGAAATGGATGCGGCCCGACCACCGAGCCGATGGCGTAAAAAAAGTTAACCGGATCCTTCAGGTATTCTTCAAAGGCACTGTCAACAGCATCCTTCAAGGTCTTGGTGCCGCGAGAGACAGGAACCAGTTTACAACCCAGGATTTTCATTTTGGTGACATTGGGATGCTCTTTTTTGATATCGATTTCCCCCATGTGAATTTCACAATCAATACCCAGCAGTGCGCAGGCAGTAGCCAGAGCCACGCCATGCTGTCCCGCACCGGTTTCTGCCAGCACTTTGGTTTTCCCCATATGTTTGGCCAGCAACGCTTCACCGAGACAATGATTGATCTTATGTGCGCCAGTATGATTTAAATCCTCACGTTTCAGAAAAATCCGCGCACCACCCTGCAGCTCAGTCAAACGCTTAGCAAAATAGATCGGGCTGGGACGACCAACATAATCGGTATAAAGTCCTTGCAATTCAGCTTGAAACGCCTCTGTTTTTCTGACCTTTTCATAGGAGTCATTGATGTCATCCATGATTGTTTTCAATTCAGGCGGAATAACCTGTCCACCATATTCACCGAAGTAACCATCATTATTGGGCATCTCAAGAAACTGTTTAGCCATGAGCCTTCTCCTTATCAAAAGTATAAACCGTCTATATGAACAAAAAATCAGATCAATAAATTATAAGTAGTAAAACTAGGGGAAGAGAACAGTTCTGTCAAGAATTGAAGTTTACTCTGCAACGACAAAGCCCCCACCAGAATGGCGAGGGCTTTGTCGTTGCAGAACAAAAAATAATACCTTCGGACGCCGGGGACAGACCTAAGGTCAGTCCCCCTTGCGACGCCATCAGATACTCAGATAATTCTTGTGTTCAAAATCGGTCACTGTCGTTCTGTATTCTTCCCATTCGTCGATTTTTATTTTCATGTAATTGGCAAACAGGTCAGCACCCAGAGATTCTACCATAAAAGTGCTGTCCTCCGCTTCCATCAGAGCGGGGAAAAAGTCCCGTGGCAAAAAACGTCGATCAAGAACCTTCGCACGATGTTCCTTTTTATAGATACTCCCCATATCGGGCGGTCCAGCATCCTCTTTATTCGCAATTCCGTCCAATCCCATAAAGATGAGTGTGGCAAACTGCAAATAAACGTTTCCAGTTGCGTCAGGGCAACGCAGTTCCATCCGTGTGGCTGCAGGGCTTATAGCATGGGGGATTCTGACCATAGAGCTACGGTTCCGCACCCCCCAGCCACGCACAATCGGAGCTTCTTTGCCCAAGACATAAGCTTTATAGGAATTGACCGTCGATGCCATCACAATGGATGCTGCCCGTGCATGTTTGGTTATTCCACCGATAAAATTCATCAATGTCTCGCTGAGGTGATATTCAGCGTTTTCATCGTAGCAGAGGCTTTTCCCCTCCAGATCGGAAAAAGAGACATGGATGTGAAAAGCGTTACGGTTGTAACCGGTAAATGGTTTCGACATGAAAGTCGCATGCAGATTGTACTGCGCTGCAACTTCTTTAGTGACAAATTCAAACAAGACAGTCCGGTCGGCAATCGTCAGTGGGTCACCGGGTTCCAGATTAACTTCATGCTGTGATGAGGTCACTTCGTGATGAGTTTTTTCGTATTTGATCCCACACTTGGCAAGAACATTGACAATCTCTTGCCGCACGACATCACCAATATCGGTTGGCGACGAACCGAAATAATCAAGCTTGTCTGTATGGGTTTCATCGTTAATCTCGTCGCTGTTAAACAGAAAAAACTCATGTTCTGGACCCATCAGGAACTTGATCTGATTATCTTTGGCTGCTTTTTCAACAGCCCGCTCCAGCGCATATCTCGGGTCAACTGAAGTTCTTGATCCATCTTGGTCGAATATTTGTCCGACAAAAAAACCAACCTTCCTGTCACCGAAATCAACCAGGCGGAAACTTTCCACAACCGGTTTCAAAATCCGGTCACTATTATCGACTGTTGCTATCCCGGCAATGGAACTTCCATCGATACCTACACCATTTTCCAGAATAGCTTCGATGTCATCTGGATTGATCGAGAGGTTTTTAAGACGACCGTTCAGGTCGGTAAAAAACAGTTTGGTCGTGTAAGCCTCTTGTAGTTGTTCCTTGATTTTGGGGAGCGCCGTGTCACTCATTACTATTCTCCATATGAGAGGATTGATTATGCAGGGAATCCCGGAACTGGGCTTCCCTGTTCAAATTTCATGCTACAGGTTAAAGTAGAGATTCATCTCGTAGGGGGTTGGTCGCTCATTGACGGCAACCACCTCTTTCATCTTTTCTTCGATCAAACCATCGATCAACATTTCACTGAACACGCCACCTTCCAGCAGGTAGTCGTGATCTTTTTTCAATTCCTGTAACGCCTCTTCCAGATTTGCAGGGATTGCGGGCAGAGCATTACGCTTCTCTTCTGACCAGCTGAAGATATTCTCATCAAAGGGGCCGTTATTGTTTGCGGTCGGATCGATCTTGTTTTTGACTCCATCAATACCAGCCATAATCAGTGCACTGGTCGCCAGATAAGGGTTGCAAGTCGCATCACCGGTACGGAATTCGAAGCGTTTATTCTCTTCGGTTGTCGCATATTTAGGAATACGGATCGCAGCACTGCGGTTAGCCAGACCGAAAATCAGTTTGACTGGTGCTTCAAATCCGGGCAACAGGCGTTTATAAGAGTTGGTACTTGGATTAGTCAAAGCGACCAGCGACTTGCCATGGTAGAGAATTCCACCGATAAAATGGAGGGCAACCTCCGAAAGATCGGCGTAACCACCCTTTTCATAAAGGATATTCTTGCCGTTTTTTTTCAACAACATGTGAAAGTGCATCCCATTCCCGGCCTCATCATACATCGGCTTCGGCATCAAGGTTGCGGCCAGTCCGTGTTTGAGAGCAATCTGCTGGATGGCATTTTTGATATACATGATGTTGTCGGCGATCTCGGGGAATGGAGCCAGTTCTGTTTCGATTTCCTGTTGTGAGCTGATGCCGACTTCGTGGTGGTGATAGCGGATCGGGCAGATATTCTCTTCAATATAATCGGAGATCTCTTCCCGAACATGGGCATTGCGATCATAGGGGCGATCCAGATGATAGCCCTTACGGTGGGTCAAAGCAGTCGCATCGGGATCCTCGTATTCAAACGGCAGTGCTTCCTTGTTCTCCATAGTGGAAAACCTATAACCGGCTTTATGCTTGGTATTGTAATAAATAGCTTCACTGAGCAGGTTGAACTCGAATTCAGGAATCCATAACATTTCATCGGCGATCCCGCTCTCTTTCAGATAATCAAATGCCCTTTGCGCGACACTGCGAGGATCTTTTTTATAGCCTGCTGGAGAATCGGCCTCACGGATTGAACAGATGATCTGTACGGTAGGATTTGTGTTGAAATGGTCATAACGAGCGGTGGAAAGATCGGGCATCAGAATCAGATCACCCGATTCAACATTACGCATTCCAGGGATACTGGACCCGTCAAAAGGGATACCATGATCCATGACATAATCGAGCCGCCGCGCTGGAAAATTGATATGGTACCAACGCCCGACCAAGTCGACATACTTAAGGTCAATATTTTTGACCTTTTTTTCCTGAATGAGTTCCTGTAAGCTTTGTAAGTCCATGTGTGCCTCTCCCTGACGAGATGTACTGTGTATTAATGGAGGCTGTTGGCGCAGCCTCCATTATTTATTTAAGTCAATTCTGCAGACAATTATTCAGGCATATTCGGAATTTTTGTTGTCTGTCCCAAGTGGTTTTTCAGCGTATATTCCTTGTCATTCTTATCCATAATATAATAATCGGGCATCAGTGGAATCTTGCCGATATTGGTCGCCAGCACATACATCGGTTGCGCCAGACCGGTAGTATGTCCACGCAACGCATCTCGGATCAGCTCAGCACCTTTCTCCACTGGAGTACGGAAATGGTCAATCCCCGGAGCAGGTTCACAATAGAAGACGTAATAAGGCCGGATACGGATACGCAGCAGTTTCTGGTGGAGTTCCCGAAATGTTGGCACGTCATCGTTAATCCCTTTCAGAAGAACCGCCTGATTGCCAACATTGATTCCGCCACTCATCAGCTTATAAACAGCTTTTGCCGTTTCTTCAGTCATCTCTTTCGGATGGTTACACTGCGTGTTAATCCAAACTGGAACCTTATGAAAACCACCAATCGCTTTTATCAGCCCCTCGGTAATTCGTTGTGGCAAAACGATCGGCAGACGTGAACCGATGCGGATCATCTCAATATGGGGAATTTCCCGCAGGCTGCTGATTAAGTAAGCCAGTTTTTCGTCCGATAACAGCAGCGGATCTCCACCGGTAACCAGTACGTCGCGGATTTCGCTGTGTTCACGAATCCATTCCAGGCCCTCTTCAACATCGAAGCGCAGATGCAGATCATCCTCGGTGACCACTTCCCGGCGGAAACAGTGGCGGCAATAGATGCCACAGACTTCCATAACGGTAAAAGCGATACGGTCTTTGTATTGTCGAGCAATACTGTCAGGACGGACTTCTTCTGTGGCACGGTTTTCTTTCCACACCAGATAGTTGTCCATCCCGAACTCATTAACTTTTTCTTTCATCGACGGAAGAACCTGCATCCTAATTGGACATTTTGGATCATCTTTATCCATCAATGATGTAAAATAGGGGGTTGTCCCCCACTTGGTTTTCAGGGTGGTGATTGCTTCTCTTTCGTCATCAGACACATTGATGTATTTTTCCAATTTTTCAAGTGTATTGACTTCGTTCTGCATCTGTTTAACCCATTCTTCTGCCATCTTTTCCTCCGTATTCGGTTTCGTCTTTATCTGTTGAGTTGTTCTGGGTTGATTTTTCCCCGAACCTGTTAGTCGTCAATTTTTGCTATTTTTGATCCAGTTTCGGCATAATGTTGTCGAACCACTTTTTCAATCAGATTCAAATCCTGAGCTTTCACGCTCTCGACAATCTCCCGATGTCGCCTTCCTATTTCAACAGAACTATAAAGCTTGCCCCAATACTTATAAAATAGAATGTGTAGTTTGAGGCTAAGGCGATCGGTATATTCAAGCAGTTGGACATTGTCACACTTACTGATCAGGAGATCGTGAAATTCCCCGCCAGCTTCGATGACCATTTTATGGTTCTTTTTTTCCGCATAACTCTCCATCTGCTCAGTCAAGTTCTCAAACATGTTGATTTCTTCAGCAGAGAACCGGTCGCAGGCACTCATCACTGCGTAACCTTCAAGGACTCCACGGGTGGTATAGCTGTCAATAATCTGCTTGGGGGAAAAAACAGGAATAAAATTCCCGACCTGGGGGCGGTAATCGACCAAACCATTTATGATTAGTTCTTTCATTGCCTCACGGATCGGCGCCCGACTGATCCCCATCTGTTCAGCCAATAGCGTCTCTTTCAGCTGATCCCCCGGACTCAGTTGACCTTCCAGTAAAAGCTGATAGACATGATCAACAACCTGATCTTTGTACGTTGTTTTAACAATTGACATAAAAAGTAGCAGTTCCCTTTCTCGACTAATGTCGACATTAGACATCAATGTAATCGAAGTCAATCTAAAAAAGAATACTTTTGATTAAATTCCATCCTCTGGGGAGATATTTTCTAATAATTTCAGGTACAAACATGCAAAATAGCTATTTTTATACTAATTTTCGATATCACCTATAAACATTATCTGTTATAGTCAACTGGATTAGATACAATAAATGGATCTGTTGTGTCTCCGCTATATCAGCGTTGAGACCGGCAAACAATAGAACACAAAGATTTCTATGCGGTCGTTCCAAGGGGGAATATGGCTGCTGTTATTACGTAATTTAACCGGAAAATCTTCTACAGACCCCGCTATAAGCGGTGAGGTCATCGGCGGAGGAAAACCGGGTTGAGCCGCGAATAATGCGGACAGAAAGGTTTGAAAAATGAGTAAGAAGATGCTGATCAACGCATCTCATCCGGAGGAAAACCGGGTGGCGATCGTTGTTGACGGAATTTTGAGCGAACTCGATATCGAGATTGCAGGACAAGAACAAAGTAAAGGTAACATCTATAAAGCGGTGGTTGTTCGGGTTGAAACCGGGCTACAGGCCGCTTTTGTCGATTATGGCGCAGAAAAACTTGGTTTTTTGCAAATCGGCGAGGTTCATACCAAGCTTTACCCACCACAAAATGAAACTAAGAGTCGTCCACGGATTGCGGAAATTCTTCAACGCGGCCAGGAAATTCTAGTTCAAATTGTCAAAGAAGAACGTGGCAGTAAAGGTGCTGCGTTAACAACATTTCTTTCTATTCCCGGTCGTTACATGGTGTTGATGCCAGATAGCACCACCAAAGGCGTTTCCCGTAAAATCAGTGTTGACTCCGAACGTCGAAACCTGAAAAAAACCATGGCTGAGCTGGATCTTCCAGAACGGATGGGTTACATCGTCCGGACTGCGGGAATCGGCAAAGACAAAGACGAGCTTAAACGTGATTTTGACTATCTGGTGCGCTTATTTGAAGGTATTGTTTCTCGCAAAGACCAGATCAAAGCTCCTGCCCAACTCTATCAGGAATCAAACTTGGCGATCCGTTCAATCCGGGATTACTTCAGTACTGAAATGGATGAAGTCCTGGTTGATGACCCAAAAGTGTACCAAGATACCAAGGATTTCTTTTCTCTGGTGATGCCAGAGTTGAAGCACCTGGTTAAACGTCACCGCGAACGCCGCCCGGTTTTCTCCCGATACCAGATTGAAGAGCAAATTGAAGGCTTGTCTAAAAACCAGGCCCCCCTCCCCTCCGGTGGATCAATTGTCCTCGATCAAACTGAAGCATTGGTTGCTATCGATGTCAATTCGGGAAAAATGTCGGGTGAAAGTGGGATTGAAGCAACCGCTTTTAAAACCAACTTGGAAGCAGCTGTCGAAGTTGGTCGACAACTACGGCTACGTGATCTGGGGGGACTGATTGTTATAGATTTCATCGATATGCGGGATCGTAAGAATATCCGCGAAATCGAACACGAAGTGCGCAAAGCTTTGAAAGATGACAAAGCCAAGGTTTCTGTAGGAAGAATCAGCCAGTTCGGTCTTCTTGAAATGAGCCGCCAGCGATTGAAACCCGTATTGAGTGTCGGCGCTTATCTTGATTGTCCGCATTGCAAGGGGCTCGGGCAAATAAAAAGTGTTGAGGCGCAGGCCGTGGCATTCTTGCGGCAGGCTCATACTTCAGCGGCTAAAGGCCAAATAGCACATATTGAAGCCAGCGTTCCTCTTGAAGTTGCAAATTACCTGCTCAACCAGAAACGTTCAACCATCACCGAACTGGAACGTCAGTTGAAGCTGAAAATTTCACTATTGGGGCGTTCCGATCTCTTACCCGGAGATATGGAACTGGAACTGCATAAACGTGAAAAAGAACAACAAGACAATACCCGCCAGATCATGCCGGTTTCTCATGACAACCAAATTGAAATTGCCTTAGCTGCAGCCCAACAAGGTGAGGAAGAGGCCAAAGAACAAACCGCGGAACAAACCGTAGAACAAACTGAGAACATATCAGCTGAGACGGTTCCAGAACAGGTGACGGAAGAAGAACCGGCGGAGAAGCCCAAAAAACGCCGCCGTAGACGGCGTAAAAAACCAGCCGCCAGCAATGAGGAGGCACTGGAGCAAAACCAGCAGGAATCCAGCGAAGAAGCCACAGTTGAGAAAACACAGACTGAGCAGATAACTCAGCCAGAAATTGCCGCCGTTGAACAACCTCAGCAAGAGCCAAAAACAGAAGAAAATAACCAACAGGAAGGTGAAAAATCGGCAGCAGAAAAACCGAAACCGCGTCCGCGCAGAAGAAGCAGAAAAAAACCTGCCGCAGCAGCAGAAACAATTTCAAGTGAGATTGAAGCTAAGTCGGAACAGACTCAGGTAAAAGAAAATACAGGGGAAGAAAAGTCACAACAAAGCGCAGCCGTGACAAAATCAGATGCGTCCTCCCCAACGACCCTGGTAGATGAAAAGCCAAAACGACGCCCTCGGAGAACGACAAAAAAAGCAACAGAGTCCTCAGCAAACAATACGAATACAACTTCTAAAGTAAAAACTGTAGCAGAAGAAACACCAACTGAAACTAAGGTTGTTGCAGCGACAGACACGGTTAGTAACGAAAAGCCAAAACCACGCCGTGCCCCGAGAAGAGCGCCTAAAAAGGTTCCTGAAAAAACTGAAACTATTTCGACAACAGCAAATGTGACGGAAGAAAAGCCCAAACGGCAACCCAGACGAACAACAAAAAAAGCGACAGCCCCTGCCCCTGAGAATAAAACTGATCCGGCAGCTGAAACAGTAGCAAAAGCCAAGGTTCCACGGCGGCCACGAAAAGCCCCGGTCAAGAAAAAAGAACCGGAAACTGAGTCTCCTGCTGAGTAAATAAGAGAAAGCCCAAATTTTTAATAGAATTTGGGCTTTCTTTATTCAAGATTGATAGTTTCAAGAACATAGATGTCTCACTAAACTTTCAACCGAGAACCAGCTCCTATTTTCTCTTCATTAAATATCCGTGCCGGATTAACTCAATCGGTTAAGCTCATCAAGAAGTTGATCAATCTCGGCCTCGCTATAATCCTTTTTTCTGGCAGCATCTTCAATCGTATCCCAAACCGGCTCACCACAGCGGATACAGCGGATATTTTTATGAAACAGGTAGCCGACAGCGTCCTCTTTTAATTCTACAAGTTGTTCGATCTTCATGTCGCGCGTAATCATCGTATCTGCCATGTTCAACTCCTCATCTCAATGATGGTTTTGTCCGTAGCGGTTCATAGAAATCTCGGTTTCTGTTACCGCCCGAATATTTTTGCACCAGCAATGTATAAAGTTTTGTCGCTCGAAACTCTAACTCCAACTGCTTTAAAGCAATGGGGTAGGCTGTAGATTCAACCCCATAATAACGCTTAAGCTGCGGATAAACACGAGAAAAATTCTGCACCAATGGAATTGTTCTTTGCTTACGCCTCGCTGCCAGAAACTTCTGACCCTGTTCACTGACTGCCAGTAAATGCAGATAAAGCGGTCCGACAGAAAACTGTTGTCGAACGACACTTTTGTCCATTTCCAGTAAAACTGAAACAAGCATGCGCTGAATACGAGTTCGGGTTAACTGTCGCGACTTGAGGCCAACCAGTAATTCTTCCAGTGAAAATGATTTTCCCGCGACACTTAATAAGCGATTTTCTATCCCATTTTCTACTAACCAACAGTTATTCAATCCGTCACAATTGCGGAAGATTTGTGCTGACAACAAACGAAAATAATAATCTGCAGAAAAAATTCCTCCGGCAATAGTCACCTGCTGCAATATTTGTAAAACGCCCGCGGACAGAAGATTCTCAACGGATCCACCTTCCGCCAGTTTTTTACGAATTCCGGTCGCACTAGCAATTCCATCATGTTGAGTGTCGGTATCATGATACCCAGCCCCGATTCTTTGGATCGTTGCTGGCAGGATTGGACTCTTTAACTGGCTCAAAGCCTTGAGATATTCAATCCCAAGGATATTATTCGGTTCCCCTAAAGTTGCAGCATCGACTTCATCCGGCAACAATTCAGCCAAAACCTGTGATCTGGCCTGTGGGTAATTGACCCCCTGACGCAATAATTCCGCTGTTTTCTCCGCAACGGTAGAATCGTAAGTTTGGAGGAGATCTGCACAACACTGTAACGGCTCAATTTCCCCAGATTCGCTGCCAAAACAGAGGCTATCAACACCAAGCGCGGTCAAAGCCTGCACTGCCCCCCGGGCAAAATCTGGAGCACTGCTGCAAGCCCAGGGAAGCGGTAATTCAACAACCAGATCCACCCCGGCGGCCAAGGCCATCTCTGCCCGCGCCCACTTATCCACCAACGCAGGTTCCCCACGCTGCAAAAAATGTCCACTCATCACCGCAACCGAAACATCCGCCTCAGTAACACGTAAACTTTCTTGCAAATGATGCAGGTGACCATTATGAAAAGGGTTATATTCAGTAATCAATCCGACAGCACGCATAAAAATCCTTCATAAAACCACTGGAATCTGTTTTCCTATCCGATTTTCTTGTGGCGTAACAATGGTTTTATACGCCATAGCTTCAACTCCAGCAGCAACAACTTCACGTAACAATTGTCCATATTCCGGATCAATCTCATCAGCCGGAGTAAATTCAGTCGCTTCGCTGCGTTGGACTAGGAAGAAAATCACGGCCCGATATCCCTGTTTTTTGGCTGCCAATAATTCACGTAAATGCTTCTGTCCCCGGGTCGTGACCGCATCAGGAAAACAGGCCGTGGTTGCATTGCAGCACAAGGTCACATTCTTAACTTCAATAAGAACTTTCGCAGCAGCTTTTTCCAGATAGAAATCAATCCGGCTCTCGCCAAATTTATATTCCGCTTGCACCCTATAACCATTCAGAGAAGTAATCCAATTATTGCGTAGAGCTTCTTCAACGACGCGATTCGTTCTCTGAGTATGGGTATCTACCCAATTGTCACCGACCCGAATCAGCTCCAAGGTATATTTCAACTTACGCTTCGGATTGTCAGATTTAGAGATCAGAACATTATAGCCAGCAATAGCGCATTGCTTCATGCTGCCAGTATTGGGTGTGTGGGCAATGACGACGCTACCATCCGATAATTCAACATCGGTAAAAAAACGCTTATAACGGCGCAGTAGAATCCCTTCAAACAAGGGAGCAGGTAATTTCATCTAAATCTCCTGTTGCATTTTAACTCTTTAAAAACACCCTCACAAGCGACAATTCTTGCATCAACCAACCATCATCGTATAATCTTGGTTGAGAACGTTATAACTATCTGATCTGACTGAAAATACCAAGGAGGTTAATGCATGTCTGACAACCTGATACAGCGTACCGCTTCAGCCTACACCTATCCACTTTTGATAAAAAATCTGCTACAAGCTCCAGCGGTCAACGATCCACAACAGGAAATTGTTTACCGAGATCAGGCACGCTTCACTTATGCCGAGTTCAAACAACGGGTTTGTAAACTGGCCAATGCCCTGACTACCATCGGTGTAAAATCAGGTGATACGGTCGCCATGATGGACTGGGACAGTCATCGCTATCTCGAATGTTTCTATGCCGTGCCAATGCTTGGTGCCGTCCTGCACACAGTCAATATCCGTCTTTCTCCAGAACAGATTCTCTATACCATTGATCATGCCGAAGATGATTATATTCTGGTCAATGAGGAATTCCTACCAATTCTGGAGCAAATTAAAGGGCGTATCGATACCGTCAAAGACTATATCCTCCTTCAGGACGGGCAGCAACAACCGGAAACATCTTTGACCTTTGCCGGGGAATATGAAGCTCTTTTGTCTGAAAGCAGCGATCATTACGATTTTCCAGATTTTGATGAAAGTACCCGTGCCACCACTTTCTACACCACCGGCACCACTGGCATGCCAAAAGGAGTCTATTTCAGTCATCGACAACTGGTTCTCCATACTCTTGCCGGGATGGCAGCTCTTGGAACCGTTGTCGTTCATGGTCGGCTCCATCAACAGGACATCTATATGCCAATTACTCCGATGTTCCATGTTCATGCCTGGGGACTTCCCTACATTGCCACAGCACTCGGACTGAAACAGGTTTATCCAGGGAAATACACTCCAGATGTGTTGTTAAAACTGATCAACAAGGAAAAAGTCACCTTTTCCCATTGTGTTCCGACGATCCTCCACCTGCTGATGAGCCACCCGTTGTTCAATGAAATTGACTTATCAAACTGGAAAGTTCTGATCGGTGGCGCCGCCCTGCCAAAAGCGATGTGCAAAGCAGCCATGCAAAAAGGGGTGGATATCTATACCGGTTACGGAATGTCAGAAACTTGTCCGGTTTTAACCCTGGCTCATGTCACCGAATCTGATTTGACAGATGAAGAAGAGCTGGATATCCGCTGCAAAACTGGCCGCCCGATCCCGCTGGTTGAACTGAGGATTGTTGACGAACAAATGGAAGATGTTCCAGCAGATGGTGAAAGTGTAGGAGAGATCGTTGTCCGCTCCCCTTGGCTGACTCAAGGCTATTTAAAAGATCAGCGCAATTCCGAAACACTTTGGCGCGGCGGCTATTTGCACACCGGTGATGTCGCGAACATAGATAAAAATAATTACGTCAAAATTATCGACCGAATCAAAGATGTCATAAAGATAGGTGGCGAATGGGTTTCATCGCTGGAAGTTGAAGATCTACTGGCAACCTATCAAGGCGTTGGAGAGGTTGCCGTTATCGGTCTACCAGATCAAAAATGGGGTGAGAAACCAGTTGCACTGGTCGTGAAAAAAGCCGATGCCGAGATAAACGAAAAACAACTGCTACAGCATATTCGTGGATTTATCGATAAGGGAATCATCTCCAAACAACTCATCCTGCTAAAAGTCAAATTTGTCGAAAACATCGATAAGACCAGCGTTGGTAAAATCAACAAAAGATTGCTACGTGAAAAACACACCAACGCCAAAAGCTGATAT
>JASJGT010000345.1:0-9002 GCA_033791405.1 Desulfuromusa sp. | reverse complement strand
GGAAATGACAACCGAGACTGAGATGGTCGGCATGCCCGGAATGAAAGTGCCGCCGCAAACCCATAGACAATGCCTGACGCAGAAGGATCTGGTGCCTCAAAGTGAAGAAGCCTCAAAAGAATGTCAGATTATCGATGTTCGTCAAAGCGGTAACGCAGTCGTTTGGAAAATCGTCTGCTCAGGGCAAAATGGTGGGATGGAAGGAACCGGTAAAACCACCTACCGGGGTGATACTCTGGACGGAACTATGGACATGGTTATCCAGGGAGCCAATATGCAGATCAAAAACACAATTAAAGGCCGCAGGGTCGGAGACTGTCCTTCTCAGTAGCAGTATTGAAGTGTCCAACTTCCCGTGTGACGCAGCCGGAGTGGAATAGCTGATTTGAGAATAAGAGCGGCAAATGTTTGAGGGCTTTAGCCCGAGTTTTTGCCACTCCTCAAAACAGCTGTGGAATATAGGGAACCCGCCATAGGCGGGCAAGGAGCTCGGGTGCCTTTTTCTGCTTACTCTTTTGTGGCACGACAAAAGAGTAAGGCGGCGAGCGGGGCCGCAACCCCGCGACCTTGTGGGTTGCTAACCCGTATTCCGGGGACACGAAGCTGTAGCGGTTCGCACCGCAAAAACCTGGGACAGCCCCCATGCGGGGACAGTCCCGCTTTTGCTGCCATCAACACTTTTAGTGCTGATGCTTCATTCAACCATCCCTGGTTTGTACTTTTTATAAACATCCTGCACTTCTCTATTCAACCCAGAAAAGCATTGCTGCTGTGCTTCTGTCATTTCATCCCAACTGTGATATTTGCTACCGGACTCATTAATCACATTAACAAAGACACCTTCAATAATTTCAACTGATTCCTTGGCATTAATTTTAATCATCATGGCAATTTCTCCAATTCTATAGTGATCTAGCATATCACTATCCGACAAGAATAATTCGCAGATCCATCACGTTTGTGTTGGTCGGCCCAGTTTTATACAGATCGCCCAATCTGTCAAAAAAATTATAAGAATCATTGTTATCCAGATATTGCTGCGGCTCAAGGTTGGCGGTCAGAGCCCGTTGCACTGTTGTTTCATCGGCAAACGCACCAGCGGCGTCGGTGGGACCATCGGAACCGTCAGTCCCTGCGCACAGGACAGTGACATTGCCCATACCTGTCATTTTGATCGCTGCAGCCAAGGCAAATTCCTGACTTCTCCCCCCCTTCCCTGTTCCTTGGATTTTGACCGTTGTTTCACCACCAGAAAGGATACAGGCAGGTTGCTGGAGTGGATAGCCATGCTGTTGAATCTCCCGCGCTATCGCTATATGGTTCGCTGCCACATCACGGGTTTCCCCTTCAAGCATCGAAGAAAGGAGCAAGGTGTTGTAACCTAATTCATCAGCTTTTTCTTTTGCCTGCAGTAAAGCATTAAAATTGCTTGCAACAATAACATTTTGCGTTTTTTTGAAAAAATTCTGACCCGCTTTCGGTGTTTCGGCAACCTGTCCAGCGATACCCGCTTCTATATGATTTAGAACGCTGGAAGGAATTTCATTCTCGATGGCATATTTTATAAATATTGCTTTGCAATCGGCAAAAGTTTTTGCATCGGGCACACATGGCCCCGATGCGATACTGTCCAGATCATCACCAACTACGTCGGATAAAATCAAAGTAATCAGAGTGGCTGGATAAACCGCTTTAGCCAACCCTCCCCCTTTGATCACCGACAGGTGCTTTCTGATCGCATTGATCTCATGGATAGTCGCTCCACATGCAAGCAGAACTTTGGTTGTTTCCTGTTTATCCTCAAGGGTCACCCCAGCGACCGGTAACGGCATCAAAGCTGATCCACCACCGGAAATCAGACAGATCACCAGAGTTTTCTCATCGGCTGATTTTGCCAGCTGGTAGATAGCCTGGGCTCCATCCAACCCATTCTGATCAGGAACCGGATGGCCGGCTTCCTGGGTTATAATTCTTTCCAATTTTACCAGATGGTCATACTTTACGGTCACGATGCCAGCAGTAATACGCTCACCCAAAAGGTCCTCGAGCGCTTTTGCCATCGAAGCACCTGCTTTACCAGCACCCAGGACAAAGATTTTTTCAAATAGGCTGAGGTCATAGCGCTTCCCATCAACCGTCAACATGTCACCATTTAACTGGCAAAAATCTTTAATCGCCGCATCTGGAGCAACTGCCTGAAGTCCTGCCTGAAAAATATTAGCTGCATTTTGACATCTATCTAAAAGCTGTCCATTCATCTTGGCTCCTATGTCCGGAAGTTCACAATTCGAAAGCCATCAGCAGTAATTATAAATACCGATCTCAAACAATGTTTACAAAATATCAATAAAATACTTATTTTACTTGAAACTAATGACATTTTTTAGTTTAATGGTTTTTAACGTTTATTTACAAATAATTATTTCTGTAATTAAATCGTGACTCACATATTAATTAGTTTGGTTACCGAAAGGAAGGACAGCAGATGCCTTTAACTGGCGAGCTTGAACACTTACCTATT
The DNA here is from genome assembly GCA_033791405.1 of Desulfuromusa sp. GTDB lineage: Bacteria > Desulfobacterota > Desulfuromonadia > Desulfuromonadales > Geopsychrobacteraceae > Desulfuromusa. The sequence goes on along the minus strand of JASJGT010000345.1, from coordinate 6,481 downwards.
GTTGATGTTATTCAGCTCATCCATTCAACCCGCAAATCGGGAACATTGAATGTCTATAGCCGCAAAGGTGAAGGCCGATTAGTATTTAACAAAGGCTATATCATTAGTGCAACTCACTCCAGTGAGAAATTAAAAATCGGCAAAATCCTCCTGGAAAGTCAGATCATCACTCAAGATGATTTAGACAAAGCTCTAGGCATTCAGGAACTTTCGGGTGACGACCGCAAACCCCTTATTGCCACCCTGCATGGTCAATGTGGATTATCCAAAGATGCTGCGTTTAAGGCACTCGAAACATTAATAGAAATGACCGTTGTCGAGATGATCTGCTGGACTCGGGGCATATTTACCCTCGATATCGATGAAATCAACGTTTCTGATGACTACCGCTATCTACCAAAACAACTACAAACAGTCAGCCTTGACACGCAGATGGTGTTGATGGATGCGCTGCGCATCTTTGACGAAAAAGTTCATACTGGTGAAATTGAAATTTCCAATGAGCCTCTAGAAGAGAATCCACTGGAGGAATTTGACAAGATTATTGATCAACAAAATCAAGAGGCTAATAGCACAGAAAATACAGAAGAAGTTTTAGTCTCGGAAGATCTTCTAGGGTTGGCAGACCTGGACAAATTGGAACGGAAGAAACCATATATTTTCAAAGGATTGGAAGCTTTTGATCCGGCTGATATCCATCGACAAGTGATTGAGAATACCCTTCCGGATATCCAGGGTGAGGGGAAAGAAAAGCTGGTTAAATTTTTATCTAGTATATCAACAACTTATCAAATAGATGAAGGTGCGTTTAATACGGCTTCAAAGTCTCAGGCAGTGATTATTTATACCTGTGATGAATTCCTGCAGCACGCCATTATGACAGTCTGTAAAAAAGAAGGGATTCTGGTTTTTGTTACTGCTGACCGGAATGAACTGGATAATTTAATTGATCGTGCTCTGTTTAAATACCTTGAACCTATTCTGGTTTTTGGAAGTCCTGTTGCAGATACGGAAGGTTTCAGCAAAGGTGCAATTGTTGATATCCGTTCGTTGAAAATGGCGCAATACCCACAGATTTCTATTATACAGCTTGCATCTCCACTTGATTTTACCTTTTCGTTACAATCACTTAACGACGGAACCCGGGCAGTTTTTCCCATGCCGTATTTTTCTGAACGGGAAGAAACCTTCGCTGAGGATATGATCAACTTCCTCAACACATTCCAGGTTTACATTCGTGGTTGTTTCAACGAAGAACGTCGCCAGCAGTTTGCAAAACTGCGTAACAGCCTGTCTGGATTGCGTTTGCTACGTAAAGCCCCCGATATCTCCGTACTGGTTTTACAGTTTATCAGTGAACTATTTGACCGAAGCTTGACGTTGATTGTCGATAAAACTGACTTGATTGCTGAGCGCAGTGTTGGAATTGTTGCAGACAAGGAACATGGATCTGCCGCACCGATGAAGTTTCGTATCCCGATCCGTAAGGATTCTATTTTCCGTGACGTTGTTGAATCCGGGAGTAGCTTTTTTGGAAAACCTGAGGATAGTAGCTTTGCCGACCTTCTCTATCCAGAGATTGGCGCTCCAACAGATGCTACCATTTTACTGTTACCGCTCAAAAGTAATGATCGGATTATTACTATCACCTATGCCGATTTTGGCAGTCGTCAGGCAAATCAAATTTCACTCGATTTTCTTGAATTTTTCGTTGGCCAGGCAGGAATAGCTATGGAAAATGCACTGTTCCGAAAACAACTTAACAATATAAAACAGCCAGAAGTTCTCCACTAAGGATTGTATTATGGATATAAAAATACTCAACCAGATTCTGGAAATCGCCTTTGCAAAAAGGGTTTCTGATGTCCATTTTGAAGTTGATAACCCACCCTTCTTCCGTGCCCATGGACAACTTTTACGCTCCAAGTTAGCCAGCTTAACAGCTGCCGATACCGAGTTTATTGCTGCAACTATCATGAAAAACAATAAACGGGATCTACCGGCTGATTTTACCGAGTTCGATGCCTCTTACTCGTTGGCAAACAGTGGCCGTTTCCGGGTCAGTATTTTTAAGCAGCGCGGCAATATTGGTATTGTCATGCGGGTTATTCCACCTGAAATTGGCAGCTTTCAGGATCTTAAATTGCCAGCAGTTTTATCAGAAATTGTAAAAGCACCAAACGGTCTCATTTTAGTCACCGGCCCAACTGGAAATGGCAAATCAACAACACTTGCATCGATGATCAATCACATCAATGATAAGTACGCATACAATATTATCACTATTGAGGATCCGATCGAATTCCTTTTCACATCGATAAAAAGCTGCATTATTCAGCGTGAAGTGGGAATCGATACCGCCGACTTTAGCTCTGCTCTGAAAGCTTCATTGAGGATGGATCCAGACGTCATTATGGTAGGTGAATTACGCGATTTGGAAACAATTGATGCTTGTATTAAAGCGTCAGAAACAGGGCATTTGGTCTTTTCAACTCTGCATACCCAAAATGCTGCTTCAACCATTAATCGAATTATTGGACACTTCCCCCCTGATTCACAAGAGATTGTCCGACAGCGGTTGGCTGATATTCTGGTTGCAACTGTATCGTTAAGGCTGGTCGAAGATAAAACCGGTGAAAACCTTATTCCGGTTGTTGAGGTTATGCGCACAACAACAACCATTCAGGCGTGTATCAGGGATGGGAACCTTGACGAGATAGAGGGTCATATGGAAAAAGGGGCGGCTCAATATCAGATGCAGTCAATGGATCAACATCTGATCCAACTCTGCAATAAAGGGTTGATTTCCATGAAAGAAGCCAAGCGAGTTTCATCTTCTATGGACCTGGAAAGAAAACTGACCTTCACCTAATGGCGTCGCAAAAATTCCGCTCTCCGGCGTTGCAGCATTTTTTCGAGACCTCGACATACGATGTATGCCTTCACCCTCGAAAAACTACTACGCCTTGGAGAACAAAATTTTTGCTTAGCCATTTATTATTCGAGCTCTTTTTCTCTCCTGATAAGAGCGACAACTCCGTTGTACATATCCTGAACACACTCGACCTCGGTAACGCCTAAACGTCTTCTATTACTGATATCAAAAATGCCGCTTTCACTTTCTGAATGTTCACCATGAATACCGCGGATTTGTAAATGATGTGAATCGGTAATTTTATTAAATGTCGCCATGTCAGCAGCAAGCTTAGGCAGGCGGATATGAACACTGGCTCGCATTGCCGTTCCCAAATTACTCGGACAGCTACTCAAATAGCCGAGTCGTTGATCAAACATGAATGAGACCGTTTTTTCTATTTCTTTAACTGCAGTCATCAGACGGCTGAAAACTGCTTCAATATCTCCTCCTTGCTGCATAGAAATAATCCGTAACTGGTCTTCTTCGTTCACCCAGACCAGAAAGGTTTTTTCCAGGTTATGAAAAATGCCCCGACCCTCCGGCCAGTCACGATTCAACCCGGCAGCATCCAGAAATCGATCCCCCGCTTTGAATAAGAAATGATCGGCAATCAATTGATTTTGAACTGTTTCGTCCATCCCTAATAATGGATAATAGGTCCCAGCCAATTCGCCACTTAAATTACGTAAAGAGGCTGATACCTGCGCTTCAATTGAATTTCTCTGTTCTTTGGAAACAGCAGTCCCTAACGGCATTTCTGCAACGTTACGTCCCACCCTGATTCGGGTTGAGAGAATGAATTGACCATCGGGATCAGGATTTGAAGCAGAAAGCATTTTTGGATCCAGATCACTTCGATGGGTGTCCGTGCTGGAAAAACCGTGATAATCGGCAATAATCGGATCGAAAAGAGGGCTGAAAAGGGTATAGGATTCAGCATCACCAGCATAAACCCCAACACTGCTGTCCTGATTAACAACACCCGAATTTATTGCCTGATTAAAAGTAAATCCATTGCCCGTAACCTTGCTTTTCAACTCTTCAAAGGTCTGTTCCGACAAATATCGACACAGCAGAGAAGTGCAATCCGGATTAAATTTTGGGAAAGTGGAACCATTTGAGGTCTTCATAGATAGATTTTCATCCTTATCAGAATCAACTTTATCTTCTGTCGCTTGTTCCGGTTTTCTTCTTGCCTTATTCACAAACCACAAGATTGTGAAAGTGATCACCAGGGTAAGAAAGATAAATAAAATGTCAGCAAAGCGAATCGGTTCCATTGATCCTCCATATTAGCTGATGTCTGAACCTACAGTCTCAGCCGATAATATTTACAGGTTTGATGCAGAATCCAGCGATTATTAAAACAATATCAATCTACCATCGGCAAGGATCAATGCAAATAAAAAAAGGATGAAGCCAAGGCAACATCCTTCTTATCGTTATCCCTCAGGATAACCATAACTATATGGCTGGGGCGCCAGGGATCGCCCACTTCGTCACCAACATCACGTTGGTTCCTGCGTCGATTCCCCTACTCTCGCTGACGCGGACTTCCTGTCCGCTTTTCTGACATTAAGTCAGCGCTCGCTCCGCTTCGATCCATTTTGAGATCAATATTTATTATTAAATGGCTGGGGCGCCAGGGATCGAACCTGGGAATGCTGGAATCAAAATCCAGTGCCTTACCGCTTGGCCACGCCCCATTAAATGAGATGGATTTTCTAGCAAAGTTAGAATATGCCGTCAAGAAAAAAACGCCCCTGCCACAGAAATCATGGCAGGGGCGGGAGATATGAAATGGAAAGAATGATCAGAGAACCGACTTGATCGCTTCACAGAGTCTGTCCATATTATCTGGGGTCATTCCAGCGACATTGATACGGCCAGAATCGACAATATAGATGGAGTATTTCTCCCGTAGTTGGAGAACCTGTTCTTTGGTCAGCCCGGAAAAGCTGAACATCCCACGTTGCTCGATGATGGAAGAAAAATCCTGATCTACCCCTTTATCCTTGAGAGTTTTGACGAACAGGTGGCGCATCTCGTTGATCCGGCTCCGCATATCGGCAACTTCTTCGATCCACTTGGCCTTAAGTTCCTGGTCACTCAGCACAACAGCCGCAATCTGACCACCGTGGGAAGGTGGGTTCGAGTAGTTATAGCGAATCCTCAGTTTAACCTGGCTCATTACCGTATTGGCCTGTTTTGCATCATCAGCAACAACTGTCAACGCGCCGGTTCTTTCACGGTAAAGACCGAAGTTTTTGGAAAAACTTGAGCAGACAAACATTTGCTTAACCTTTTTTACAAGCTCAAGCAAACCGGCTCGGTCTTCCTCAATGCCGTCAGCCAGACCTTGATAAGCAAAATCAACCAGAGGTAGAACGCCCTGTGCAGCGAGCAAGTCTCCGATCTTGGACCATTGCTCTGGAGTGGGATCGATGCCGGTTGGATTGTGGCAACAGCCATGCAGAAGGATTACGTCACCCTGCGGGATTTTCTTGATCGACTCATACATGGCGTCAAAATCAAGACCGTTGGTTTCAGGGTCACGGTAGGCATATTTTTCACACTCGAGCCCAGCCGCATTAAAAATCGTACCATGGTTAGCCCAAGTCGGATTGCTTAACCAGATTTTGGCGCCAGGGTGGACAATATGCAGATAATCACCAACCACCCGCAACGCCCCTGTCCCTCCCGGACATTGGGCAGTTGCTGCACGCTTACTCTCAATGATCTCATGCCCTTCACCAAAGAGGAGTTGCTGGACCTGTGTACAGTAGGCAGGTTCACCAGTCATCGCCAGATAGCCTTTGGAATCTTCCTGCTCAAGAATGCGTCTCTCGGCCTCTTTTACCGTCCCCAGAACCGGTGTCTTGCCGGTAGCATCTTTATAGACACCAACGGAAAGATTGATTTTGTCGGGATTAGGGTCTGCCTTGAATGTTTCGGTCAAACCAAGAATAGGATCTGGGGGGGCAATTTGAACCTTCTCGAACATACCGGTTAACCTTTCTATATATTTAGGGTTGATGGGCGCAACGCAAGGTAAACATGAAATTGACCCAATGGGGCAATAAAGCATCCATTCCACCAAATACGTAACCCGATATCAAACAGAAAATTCTGCCTTCTTCTACCTTAAGCCACCCCCCTTGTCAAACCCAAAAACACCTGGAAAGTGAGGAATAGTTATGATCCTTTTGGCTGCCAGAACTTACCCCTTGCAGACTCGGCTAAAGAATACAGAACTGGCACCACAACCAAGGTCAAAAGGGTCGCAAACGCTAATCCAAAAATAACTGCAACTGCCATGGGGCCCCACCAGTCTGCCGATTCACCACCGATCACCCAACTGAAAGATTTAAAATCAAAACTTATCCCTATAGCCATCGGTAAAAGGCCGAGAATGGTTGTCGTTGCGGTCAACAGCACTGGTCGAAAACGTACCGTACCGGCACGTATCAACGCCGCATTCAATTCCATCCCCTCTTTAACCAATTGATTGATATAGTCGATCAGAACAATCGCATTATTAACAACCACTCCAGCGAGCGAAAT
>JASJGT010000344.1:0-5947 GCA_033791405.1 Desulfuromusa sp. | reverse complement strand
TTATGGATCGTCGGGTTGATTGGAGCAATCGCCCTGTTCTATTACACTTGGTCCCCAATTATCGGTCTGATTATTATCATGGGCAGCTTTCAGATTTATTCGTCATCCAAACGTTCAGCAGCAGAGAAAGCGCGTTATTATGCGGTGAGTCCGGTTAAACGGATCGCTATGGGCGCTGCATTTCTGGCACTGCTGGCTGTGACCTCTTTCGGCATGCTGGCAATGAAAATTCCACTGGATAATTTTCAAAGGTACGGGGCTACCACTCAGGAAGTACCAGAAGATAATAATTCGCTGATTCGAATCCGCTAGGAAAGTTTATGTTTCGCTCTGTTTTTTTATTACTGTTCATGCTTGGGGTTCCGTTTTTCGTCTACGGTTCGGATAATAACCCCTGGACGCATAGTTTCTATTTCGAAAACGACCTTTTTATCGGCACCGACAACGATTACACCAACGGGATGAAATATTCGATTATTTCTCCCGATCTTGCCCCACACGTGCCACTGAGCCGAACCGCTAAAATACCACGCATGGCATTGAATTTCTTCCACCGCATTCCACTGATCAAAAATACTCCTGCTGAAACTGGCCACAAGGTTGAGCTGGCGTTTGGACAGAGCATGTACACCCCTCAGGATATCAGCCGATTTGACCTGATCGAGGATGATCGCCCTTATGCCGGATACAGCTATCTAGCCATGTCATATCATCAAAAAAGTGTCGATGGAAATCTTTGGAGTCAGATGGATACGACAGAAGTTCAAATTGGCATTGTCGGTCCTTCTTCGCTGGCTGAAGATGCACAAAAACTGGTTCATCGAACCCGCAATCTGCAACGGCCAAACGGCTGGGAGCATCAATTGAAAGATGAACTGGGGGTGACACTGGCATTTGAACGAAAATGGCTTTATCACCCCACCAGCCAGCGGCGTTTTTGCGCTGACGCCATAACCCATGCGGGAGTCGCCTTGGGAAATGTCATGACTTATTTTAATGGTGGATTTGAAATACGGGCCGGCTGGAATATTCCCCGCAGTTTTGCCGTTTCACTGATCCGCCCCGCCGGAAGTACTTGGAGCACTTTAGATTCCAACCTCAGCATCTATCTATTTACTGCAGTCAACGGACGTATCGTGTTGCGGGATATTTTTCTGGATGGCAATACTTTCCGTAGCAGCCATCATGTCGATAAAAAAACTCTGGTTGCCGATCTGTCAACCGGGATAACAGCAAGGTACCGGCGCCTTTCCTTGAGTTTGGCCAACACGCACCGAACCCGTGAGTTTGAGCAACAGCCAAAACATCATGATTTTGCTTCGATAACCCTCAGCTACGCCTTTTAAAAACTCTCGTAGAGAGAGATCGGGGCAAAAGTCTGTCCGCTTTTCCCCCTATAAGGACTAGATAAATATTCCTGTCAGCCCGACTAAAATCAGGGAAACTCGTGTTATTACAGCTTTTGGCGCAATAATTCCATAAGATACTGCCGCAAGGCTTACACCTACCTTTATAAAGACTAGCAATGCCGGAAGGGGTGTTTCAAAAAGTTTAATCAAGGCGGGATTAGCAACCATTCCCAAAGGGATCAAGTATAAACCAATACCCAAAGCCATTGCGTTGCCGGCAATCTTCAGCCAGTTTTCTCCAACCATCCCTGCAGCAATAAAAACTGCTCCACAAACCGGAGGGGTAATGGTTGAAAGAAGGGCAAACCAAAACACAAAAAGGTGCGCAATCAGCGGATCTAATCCCAGTTCTTGTAAAGCTGGCCCAGCAACAGAGACGCAGATCACATAAGCTGCCGTCGTCGGAACTTCCATCCCAAGAACCAAACAAGCCAGTCCAGTCAGGAGCAGTGCGGGCCACAAATAATGTCCCGACCCAGATAGAATCAAAGAAGTGATTTTGACACCAAGACCGGTTTGCCCCAAAACTCCAATGACAATACTGGCACAAATAATAATCGATGCAATGGTGGAAATTTGTTTACCACTATTGATACCGACTTCTTGCAGCCGCTTCAAAGTTCGTGGCAGGGAAAAGCTAAAGCGAATATCAACAAACAAAAGTAAAAAAGCGGCAAGAATTGCCACGCAAGCTGCATATTGTGGAGTGTAACCACCGACAAACATCCGTTCCAAAAGAATCATAAAAGGGATGACAAAGAACATCGCTGTCGTAAAAACTGCTCTTTTATCCGGCAGATTTTCGTGCGCCACTCCTTTAAGGTCATAGCGCAGGGTAAATGCATTGATGCCAACCCACACCGTCATAAAATATAGGAGTGCAGGCAACAGTGCCGCACCCATAATATCGTTGTAAGGAACCCCGGTCAGCTCAACCATAACAAAGGCGCCAGCTCCCATCAGCGGCGGCATGATTTGCCCACCAGATGAAGCCACCGCTTCAACCGCACCGGCAAGGGCTTTTGGATAACCAAGCTTTGTCATAGCTGGCAAGGTGATAGCACCGGTCGAAGCGACATTGGCCGATGCAGACCCAGAGATTGATCCAAATAGGGCGGAAGATATGACTGAAACTTTGGCCGCACCACCTTTCAATCGTCCGGCAACCGCAGTGGCAAGGTTCATGAATCCCTGTCCAGCCTCTCCGGCATTGAGAACCGCACCCATAATCACAAAAATAGCTACGATCTCAACCGATACTCCGGTGAGTTGCCCCCAGAGTCCACCTTCTGCAATGGTCAGGGTTCCGAGAAAGCTTTTAACCGGCAAACCAGGATAGCCAAATTCCCCCGGAATATATTTTCCCAGTAATCCATAGGCAAGAGCCAACACAGCAACGGCAGGGAGAGGCCAGCTGATACAACGTCTTGCCATTTCCAGAGTGACGAGTAGCAAAGTTACAGCGATAGCCAGCTGCAGGTTGCCACGCAAGGCACCATATTGATCCGAAAGCTGTGATTCGTTGAGCACAATATAGGTGCAGCAGGCAATTGTTGCACCGGTCAAGATGCTACCGATCAAGCGAGCTCTTGAGGTTTTTGCGATAAAAACCAATGCCCAAGGTGCCGCCAGAGCCATGTGGATGGGGCGGCTGATCATGTGCGGAATCATGCCACTGAAGACGAGATAAAGATGGAAAGAAATGGAAACTGCACCGAGAATAAACCAGACCCAGCGTCTCGGCGCAGTCATATTTGTTTCAGTCATAACGATAGATCAATCTTAAATAAACGAAATAATCAGCGAATTGCGTCAGGAATCACAGCGTCTTTCTCCTGATAATAGCGCAATGCTCCGGGATGTAGTTTTCCGTAGACATTGGACAACATTGCCGTAGAAACACCTCCCCACCAGGCATTGGACTTCGCCATCTTCTCTTTTTGCTCCCAATAAGCCTTGGTCAACTGGTAAGCAGTCTCATCATCCATCGCCGTTGTCGCATAAGCAACAACTGGCAGGGAAGTGGTGGTAACTGGATAGTCAACTCCGGGATAGGTTCCAGCAGGAATCAACAACTCAGTTCGTTTCGTCAGTTTGACCTGCTCAGCAGACAGGGAGAGTAGATTGATACCGATCCCGGCAGCTGCTTCAACGACATTTGGAGCCGGATAAGAACCTGAAGTTGCAAAACCATCGATTTGACGATTCTTCAGAGCCTGCACAGCACTGCCAAGCTCTGCATTGGCTAACTTGACCTTTCCTTCCAAACCGAAAAGTTTAAAATATTTTGCAGCTTCCCGAGCACCAAACGATCCTTTACCAATCAGAATATTTTTACCGGCCAGTTCAGCAAAAGTCTTGATTCCATTATCCGCCCGTACGACAAAGTGCATGGTCAGAGAAGGAATCGGGAACAGAGAACGTACTGATTGATATTTTGCAAGATCATCTGCTTCAAACTTACCTTTTCCTGCCTGGGCCAGCTTGATCAAAACCGGTGGTGTTGTAAAAACATAGTTACCGGTGCGAGCCATAACCTCTTTGACATTCTGTACCGATCCCTGACTCTCCTCAACAGTTACAATAATGTCACCGTCGGTGCCAGCCTTAATCGCTTCAGCAATTTGGACCGCCATCTGATAATAAGATGAACTGGTCTTTGCCGATTTATAGGTGACCCGGGTTTCCGCCTGAACAAATGTGCTGCAAAGAAAAAGTGAAGCAAGGACAAGTGTGCCAATTAATCGTGTCAGTTTCATTGATATCCTCCATAGGTATTAAGTAGAATCATTAGAAAACTGCTAGAGCAAAAACAAGCCGAACATCACATTAGCGACAACATCAGAATATATCAAATAAAAATATTTTATACTTTAGATCCAAGGGTAAGAGTAAAGTATTGCACAAAAGTAGAGTTATCAATGTCCCGCTGGTTCCTCCCTATTTAATAACCTATCAACGGATATGATATCATTAATTATCAGATGTCAGGAGCCAATCACATGCCCGAAAGACACCGCGGTGCCAATCCGCAAGATGGCAAAGATTTTGCGGCAAATCAGCTTGGCAAGCTCAAAACTGCTGTCAATGAACTCTCATGGCTCTTAAGCCACAATTATGCGATGGGAGCGTCGTGCTGGCTTGTAGGTGATCACTATCAGCTAACGTCAAGACAGCGAATGGCCATAACACACGTCGTCTGCACAAATAAACAGACGGAAAAACTACAGGAAAAACAGCTACCTGTCACCGCATTAAAAAATCAAATAGTGCTAATAGACGGGTTTAATCTGCTCATCACTATTGAAACAGCACTCGGCGGCGGCGTCATCTTTAATTGTTCTGATGGCTGTTATCGGGATCTCTCTGCTGTATATGGCTCTTATAGAATCGTAGCAGAAACTAGACCGGCTCTAGAACAGGTTGGCAAGACCTTGGAGCAGGTATCGCCAGAAAAGGTGGTATGGCTGTTTGACAGACCGGTCTCCAACAGCGGCAGATTAGCAGGGGTAGTGCGCGAAGTTGCCGAAGAGCATAACTGGTCTTTTAAGGCAGAGCTCACCGATGGCACAGATTCGCTGTTGGCTAGAAGTACGCACACCGTCATTACCTGCGATTCGGCTATTCTGGAGCGAACAGGAAGCTGGTGCAATTTGGCCTGCGCAACCATCACGCAGCAGATACCCGACGCCTGGGTCATTGACCTGACGACCCAATAAAGCCAAAGACAAAAAATTATTCAGATTAGAAGAAGAGCATTACAGTAGCTATGAGGTAATTCAAAAATTTACAGTTGCTAGTTGTAGATAAGAGGTTATGGAGTATCGTTAATAGATAGAAGGAGGGACAGGGAGGACAAAGATGGTCAAAACAGCATGGCTAAGTAAAAAACTCACCAGTGGAGAGGTTTTGTGCCAAGCATGTTCACAGAGTTGCAAGCTTGACGAGGGTGAATACGGTATCTGCGGTGTAAGAAAGGTCGAAGACGGTGAACTTAAACTCCTTGTCTACGGGCTTGCCGCTGCGGTCAACATCGATCCGGTGGAGAAAAAACCGATGTTTCATTTTCTGCCGGGAAGTAGTGCATTTTCGGTAGGAACGGTAGGGTGCAATTTTTCCTGTAAGTTTTGCCAAAATTACGATATTTCCCAGTATCCAAAAGAGCACAATCATGAGATCGTAGGGCAGAAACTTCCGCCTGAGCGCATCGTTGAACTGGCGATAGAGAATGGCTGCCAATCGATCGCCTATACCTATAACGAGCCGATCATCTTTTTCGAATACACCTTCGACACGGCAAAACTTGCTCACGAAAAAGGGCTGAAAAACATCTACGTCACCAGCGGTTATGAGACCCATAAGGCGATCGATCTGCTGGCACCATATATCGATGGGATGAATGTTGATATCAAGGCTTTTACTGACGAGTTTTACAAGGATATCTGCGGTGCCCGGCTGAAACCGGTTCTTGAAGCAGTCAAATACGCCCATGAAAAAGGGATTTGGCTGGAAGTGACGACACTCCTCATCCCGGGCAA
>JASJGT010000343.1:0-2821 GCA_033791405.1 Desulfuromusa sp. | reverse complement strand
GTGACTTTTTATCGAACCTCTACATTTCAAGAGGAGTTGGTGGTTGAGCAGGCCACCCGCCAGGCAAAAATGTTGTTTCACCAGATTCGCCTGACCCGGCAATGGATATCGGATCATAATGGCCTGTTTCTGGTCAAAAGCCCGGGCGTTGAAAGTAATCCGTTTCTTGAACAGGGGGAAATTCAGGACAGTCAAGGTAACTGGTTGGTTAAGCGCAACCCGGCCATGGTGACTCGGGAACTTTCGGTTTATGCGGCGAAAGAGGGGATGGGACAGTTTAATGTTACGAGTCTGAATCCGATGAATCCAGAGAATTTGCCGGATGATTTTGAACGACGTAGTCTGGAAAAATTTGTTGGCGGAGCTGTTGAAGTAGTTGAAATAGAACAGGATTCAGGAAGTTATCGCCTCCGCTACATGGCTCCACTAACGGTTGATTCTCAATGTTTAACTTGCCATAACCAGCAGGGCTACAGCGTTGGTGATATCCGTGGCGGCATGAACGTTACCATCCCGATGAACTGGGCCTATGCGGAAATAAAAGCTAACAACCGGATGCTACTGAATATCGCCCTGGCAACAATTTTTATTGTCTCCCTCAGCATCTACCTGCTGTTCAACTCTCTGATCGCCAGGCGACTGAAGCTGCTTGCCAGAGCGATGGATCGCTATCCCGCACAATCTTTTGCTGATACTTCTGTAGATAGTGAATCCAGCGATGAAATAGGCGTTTTAAGCAAACACTTCGCTAAACTCTGCCGCCGCCTTGAAACATCACAAAAGGATCTGAACACAAGCCGCGAACAGGTCTTTCAAAGTGAAAAGCAGGCAGCATTAGGTCGTTTGGTCGCCGGGATCTCCCACGAGATCAATAATCCTCTTGGCGGGATGCAGAATTGTATCCAGACCATGCGGCGTAATATGGATCAACCAGAACTGCAAAATCGCTACCTGACGCTACTCGGACAAGGGATCGAAAGGATTAAAGGAACCGTCCAGCAGTTACTGAACATCGGCAGAAAAGAACCCCTGGAAACCAAGGTAGGCGATGTTGACCAGGTCATTCAGGACTGTCTGGAATTATCATGCATGGGACACAAAAATATTCAGCTGGATCTGCAACTCGAAATTGAACATCTTGTGACAACCGGCATTGAAGCGCTGCGGCAGGTGGTGATGAATCTGGCCGGTAACGCCGTCCAAGCCATCGGCACCAGTGAGGGAACAATTAAAGTCAGGAGCCACCTGGAGAGCGGATCCCTCAATATCGAATTTTCCGATACCGGTACGGGGATTGATCCTGATCATCTGGATAAAATATTTGAACCCTTTTTTACCACCAAAGAAGTCGGCGAAGGAACCGGTCTGGGCCTCTCTGTATCCGACTCATTGATCAAACGTTTAGGAGGGCAAATCTCGGTGAAAAACAATCCTGAGTGTGGCGCTTGTTTTATCTTGAATATCCCCTTGCAACAACCATCCTCGGATGAGGAAGTCAAATGAGTGCGCGAATTCTGGTTGCCGAAGACGACGAGATAATGCGTGTCACCGTGTTAGATCATCTACGTCATCAAGGCTGGCAAGTGGATGAGGCGGTCAACGGCATTGCTGCTTTGGAACTGGTGAAGAAGAACAACTATGATCTGGTCATTTCTGATATCCGGATGCCAGGTATGGATGGAGAAAAACTGCTGTCTGAAATCAAGCAGCGCGCACCACGCACTGAGGTGATCCTAATGACCGCCCATGGCAATACTGATGATGCGGTTAATTGCCTGAAACAAGGTGCTGCGGACTATATTTTAAAACCCTTTGACTTGGATGATCTGACCTTTCGGGTGCAACGGCTTTTAAATATTCTGACGATCAAAGCACGTTGCGTTTCACTGGAAAACTGTTGCGGTCAACGCCAACCGCTGATCGGATCCAGTCCACCCATGCAACAGCTGCTCAAATTGGTCAGTCAGGTCTCACAATCTGCAGCAACGGTTCTGATCCAAGGGGAAAGCGGTACCGGTAAGGAACTGGTCGCGGCTGCCATCCATTATGAAGGCCGGCGGGTTGACAAGCCATACATCCGGGTCAATTGTGCGGCAATCCCGGCAGGCCTGCTGGAATCAGAGCTGTTCGGTCATGAAAAAGGAGCCTTCACCGGGGCGGAACAGACCTCTATCGGTAAATTTGAGCTCGCCGATCAGGGCACTATCTTACTTGATGAAATTGGCGAAATGCCACTCAACCTGCAGGTCAAACTGCTACGGGTGTTACAAGAGCATGAAATTGAACGGGTCGGTGGCAAAGCTCCAATCCCGATTGATGTCAGAGTCCTTTGCGCCACCGCCAGAGATTTGACCGAAGAAATAAAAAAAGGAAAGTTTCGTGAAGATCTCTATTATCGACTTCAGGTGATACCCGTTTCTGTCCCCACGTTAAGGGAGAGAAATGAGGACATTCCCGAGTTGAGCGATTTTTTTCTGCAACACTTCGGACAAGAACGGGGCCTGACGTTCACCCTCTCCGCGGAGGCCTTGCAGGCATTAAATGTTTATTCATTTCCAGGAAACATTCGTGAACTGAGAAATATTCTGGAGCGATTGACCGTACTGGCACCCGCCCCAAAAATTCAGCTTTGGGATTTACCGACCGAAATCCGTGGGATAAAGGAAGAATCGGCAGAAAAGGGAGAAATCAATCTTGCAGCAGCAGTTGCCGTTACGGAGAAAAAATGCATCCGCAATGCCTTGAAAAAAACTGCTGGAAACAAAACGGAAGCGGCAGAGGTTCTGGGGATCAGTCGTAAAAATAGGCGGCGGAGATCTCG
>JASJGT010000342.1:0-3206 GCA_033791405.1 Desulfuromusa sp. | reverse complement strand
GCAATAAGATGTGCCAAGGTCAGCTGTTTACCCGGCACATACTCTTGAATCATCCGTTGTTTTTCTTCGGACACAGTCAACTCCACGAAAAAATGCCTGCAAGAATTGTTATCTTCTATGCAAGCATTCACCGCTCTGGATCACACCCCGTTGTGCGATCAACACGTTTTCTATAACGCTATTTGGTTAATTTAGCAAGCTTTTTAACAAAATGGTCAGAATAGTTCCCAGCAAAAGGGTTGAACAATTAATGTTTTTCGCCCCTGCATAAAATGCAGGGGCGAGAGAATGAATATTTAGCTGTAACGATAAGGGACACCTGCTTTGTGCATAACTTTTGAATACTCTTTGAAGATGTTCACAACCTTTGCAGCTCGTGGGCTGATGGAAGACATATCATCCCAGAAACTTTCTGAATCACTCACCACCTGATCCCACTCTGCGGCCGGGATAGTAGTCAATTCCATCTTCTTGCCACCGACACGGAGTTTAGCTTCACCACCCCAATACCAAACTTGACGGTAGTAGTGTGAGCTATCCATTGACAACTTGAACAGTTCCTGCAGATGTGGCGGAACTTTCTTCCAGCTCTTACTGTTGGCAAAATATGAACCGAACCAGGCCCCTGTCACGTTATTCAACAGAGCATAGTTACAAACATCAGCCCAACCAACCTCATAGGCTTCGGTAAATCCGCACCAGGCAACGCCATCAAGCTCACCTGTTTGAATTGCCACCTCAATATCATCCCAAGGCAAGGTCACAGGAACCAGCCCGTAACGAGAAAGGAATTTACCCGCAGTAGGAACACCAAAGACCCGCTTACCCTTCATATCTGCTAGGCTATTAATCGGCTTTTTACTAAAGATATGCAATGGATCCCAGGCACCGGCGCCAAGCCATTCTACGTTTCTGACTTCGTCATAAGCTTCCTGCCAGATCTCATTAAGTCCATAGTACTTGAATAAAACTGGGACATCGAGGCTGTAACGTGTGGCAAAGGGGAAGTATCCACCGAAAACGTTAATATCAACCGGGGATGCCATTGTTGCATCATCACTCTGTACTGCATCGATCATCCCATTTTGCATGGCACGGAAAAGCTCGCCGGTAGCCACCAGCTGATCAGCAAAATAGAGCTCAATCTCCATTTGGCCGTGTGCTGCACGGTTAAATGCTTCAATTTGTGGCTGGATAACGTGAGCGCCTAAGGCTGCGCCTGAATAGGTTTGCAGCCGCCACTTGATCGGCTTGGAAGCAGAGTAAACGTAAGGAGCGCTGAAGACAGTCGAGGCTGCTACAGCACCTGTGGTTGCAATACCTGCTTTTTTGATAAAATCTCGGCGACTGTTCTTTGGATCTGGAACCTGAGTCGTGGTAACGATCTTTTCATCTTTCATCGATAGTCTCCTCTGCTTCTGGTTAGAGATAAGTGCCGGACGTGAACATTTTAGTTACTTTGAATATATATAATTGGGCAACCACAGGGTAATCTGTGGGAAAATCATGATTAATACTAAGGCAAAAACCATAATCAATACAAACGGAATGATAGATCGATAAATATCGGGCAAAGTAATTTCAGGTGGCGCCATCGCCCGCATTAGAAACAGGTTATAGCCAAATGGTGGTGTCATATAGGCAATCTGACAGGTAATTGTGTACAAAACCCCATACCAGATCGGGTTGAATCCAAGAGATATAATCAATGGAACATAGAGTGGGGCGACAATAACCAGCATCGCTGTATCGTCCAAAAACATTCCCATAACAATGTAAGACAACTGCATCATGACCAGCACTTGCCAAGGACTTAAGTCCCATTTTGTAATAAATAAAGCCTCAATCGCCTTAACAGCACCAATTCCATCAAAAACAGCGCCAAAAGAGAGGGCGGCCAGAATAACCCACATAAACATGCAAGATATTCCCAGAGTTTTTCTGACCGATTCTTCAATGACCTTCCGGTTAAAAGACCCTTTGGCGATTGCAGCAATCGTTGCAGCGGTTGCACCAACAGCTGAACTTTCAACCAAGCTGGTAATTCCCATCAGAAATAACCCGGTCATAAAAAAGAAAATCATAAAGGGGATAATGCCAGCTTTTAACAGCTTGAGTTTTTCTTTGAGTGGAATGTCCAGTTCTTCTTTGCTGACAACAGGAGCAAGATGGGGCTGTAGTTTACATCTGATAACAATATAGATGGCAAAAAATGCTGCCATCATTAAGCCAGGGATAACCCCTGCCAGCCAGAGTCGGCCAACGGGCTGACGAGCAATCATGCCATAAAGAACCAGAACCACGCTGGGAGGAACCAATATGCCCAACGAACTCCCTGCCTGCACCACCCCGGTAATCATGACTTTATCGTAATTACGCCGTAACATCTCTGGAAGCGCAATTGTTGCGCCAATAGCCATACCGGCAACGCTTAATCCATTCATCGCTGAAATAACGACCATCAAACCAATGGTACCAACTGCTAATCCACCGTGTATATTGCCAAACCAGACATGAAACATCGTATAGAGATCATCGGCTATTCCCGATTCTGAGAGGACATATCCCATATAAACAAATAATGGCAGAGTGAGCATTGGATACCAGTTAAACAGCTTGAAAGCCGCGTTAAATGGCATCTCAACGGCTCCATTGCCATAGAGTAATAGTGCTGCTGCTGCAGAAACAAAACCGATAGCAGCAAAAACACGCTGGCCAGTCAGCATCAAAAGCAGCATCCCCCCGAACATCGCCAGGGCAATTAATTCATAACTCATGAGATTTTGATTCCTTTAGCTACAGCCAGATCCTTAAAGAAAACTGATACTGATTCCAGTAGCATTAAGACAATACCTGCAACCATGATAATTTTGATCGGTATCATTGAAGGATTCCATTGAGAAAAATTTCGCTGTCCATACTCAATGGCATACATGGTGCTGGAAATCGATCCGATGAGCAGGGTGATAAGATAAAAAATCAGAAAGAAAGTCGTGACAACGTCGACTCTGGCCCGGTTTTTCTCTGAAAACCGTTCATAGAGCAAATCCATCCGGACATGTTCCCTCAAAATCATTGAGTAAGCCCCGCCGGCAATGTAATAAGCCGTTATGATGAACTGAGCCATTTCTACGGTCCAGGAAAGTGGCATATGCAATACGTTTCGAGTCAGTGCACCGAGAAGCAAGACCCCAATCATGACAAAT
>JASJGT010000341.1:0-2844 GCA_033791405.1 Desulfuromusa sp. | reverse complement strand
GGAGAAAGTGACCCATGTTGCTATCTCTCTCGGGAATGAACATTTCATCCATGCACAAGGATGGGTGAAATTGAACAGCTTCAAAGAGACGGATACTGACTTCAACCGTGACCTGTTAAATACCTTTATTTCTGTAAACAGATATTCAGTTTGAGGTAGTGAGATGAAAATTACCGATATAAAAATTCAGATCATTAATATTCCCCTGGTAACAACCTTTAAAACAGCGCTGCGATCCGTTGACCAGATAGAAAATATTATTATTACCATCACGACCGATACTGACCTGGTTGGATTTGGTGGTGCAGCTCCAGCAGCGGTCATAACAGGAGAGACAACCGCCTCCATTCGTGGTGCCATCGAACATATTCGGGATAGTATTGTCGGGATGAATCTTATTGATTCAGAAAATATTTTTCAGCGACTTAACAACTGTATTATAGGCAATTCGTCGGCAAAGGCCGCTGTGGATATGGCGCTTTATGATTTGCTGGCAAAGGCTCTGAAAGTCCCTCTCTATCAGTTCCTTGGGGGCATGACCAACACGTTGGAAACAGATATAACCGTTAGCCTGGATACTCCAGAAAAAATGGTTCGCGAAAGCAAAGAAAAGGTGAGCGCTGAGTTTAACATCCTCAAAATAAAAGTTGGCAACGATCCTGAACTCGATATCAACCGCCTTCAGTTGATCAGAGAAGCCATCGGCAACGAAGCAAGCATTCGAATTGATGCTAATCAAGGGTGGACTGCCAAGGAAGCTGTGTATGTGGGTAAGGAACTGACACGTAAAGGAGTCGACATCGAGTTGATGGAACAACCTGTTCATGCGCGTGATTTTAAAGGGTTACGCTTCGTTCGCGATAATGTCAGCATGCCGGTTTATGCCGACGAAAGTATTTTTACTCATCAGGATGCCCTGGATCTCGTCAGTATGATTGCGGTGGATGGTATCAATATCAAGCTTATGAAGTGCGGTGGAATTTACAATGCCTTGAAGATAGCGTCAATTGCAGAAACAGCAGGAATCCCCTGTATGATCGGCTCGATGATGGAATCTCATATCAGCGTTGCAGCGGCAGCCCATTTAGCAGCAAGCCGATCAATTATAAAACGCTACGATCTTGATGCACCACTTTTTTGTAGTATCAACCCGGCTGTTGGCGGGATAACTTACCAAGGCTCCAGGATCTGTTTTTCAAATTCTCCCGGTCTCGGTATAGAATCAATTGGATAGGTAAAAACGGTAAATTTTCTTCAACCCTCACAGGGGGAAATATCTTGGAAAAGAAATATCTTGAACGTGTGGCAGACATTCACCGCAGAGCATTTACTGTCGATGCCCACTTTGATCTGACCTATGATGTGGCCAATCGCCGCGAAAGGGGCCAGAAAAAGGTTATAGAGACAAACCACCTGCCAGCATTCCAAAGTGGTGGTTTGAACCTTATTGTTTCAGCGATCTTCATTCAAGATTTCTTTCTCCCTGAGATGGGGTTGAGAAGAGCTCTGGATCAAATCAGCTATCTGCATGAAGAAATCGATGAAACCCCTGGTCAATTCAGGATCTGCCGTTCGACAACAGCAGCTTACGCCGCGCAAGCTGCTGGAGAATTAGCTGTTTTTCTCTCGCTTGAAGGAGCCGAACCGTTACAGAATGACTTGCGCCTATTACGTATCTTTTATGAACTCGGCGTGCGGGGGCTGGGGCTGGTCTGGAGTCGGCGTAACTATGTCGCAGATGGTGCCTTCTTTGCTGAAACCCGCGAAGGTCGTAAGGGGGGACTGACTTCATTTGGAGTCGAACTGATTGAAAAAGCAGAAGCTCTCGGGATGTTTATAGATGTCAGTCATATCAATGATGAAGGCTTCTGGGATGTGCTCGATGTGGCGACAAAGCCGCTTATAGCTTCACATTCAAATTGTCGAGCACTCGCTGGAACCATGCGCAATCTCACCGATGATCAGATCAAGGCCATTGCAAAAAATGGTGGGGTTATTGGGATGAATTCGGTCGATGTTTTTATTCGTGATAATGAACCGGAAGTCCGTATTTCACATTTTATTGATCATGTCGATCACATCGTGACTATTGGCGGATTGGAACATGTTGGTCTCGGTTTTGATCTCTGTGATGGTTTCACCGATTACCTCCACGTAGGTCCGGCGGTAGAGACTTGTGATGTCATCAAAACCCATGCTGGTCTCGGTGAATTCACCCAGGGTCTGATTATCAGAGGCTATACGGATGAAGAGATTATCGCTATTCTAGGGGGTAATTTTATGCGGGTTCTTTCAGAGATATTAGATTAACTATTATATTTCAATACAAGGAAAAATAATGAAAATTGCAGTATTAGGCGGTCTGGGTTCGCAGGGTCGAGGCGCATTGCTTGATCTCGTTAATAGTGTTGCTGTAGACGAAATTATTTGTGCTGATGCAAATCTTGACAGTTGGGATAGCTTTTCAGCAACAGTGGATTCAAAGAAAATTACCCCTATCAAAATTGACGCTTCTTCTACAGATGCGCTGGTGCAGTTGTTACGGCAAGACGTTGATGCCGCGATCGACTTGCTGCCGATTAAATTCATGATCAATGCCTTTGAAGCAGCAATATCTGCTCAAGTGCCACTGGTCAGTACTAATTATTCACACCCGCTGCGTCACTTACATCAACAAGCTCTGGATGCTGGTGTTAGCCTCATGCCTGAGTGTGGGCTGGACCCTGGAATCGATCTGGTTCTGTTCGGCTATGGCGTCAAGCAATTTGATGAGGTCAAAGTACTGCAATCCTGTTGTGGGGGCTTCCCGGAAAAAAGTGCTTGCAATAACCCACTTAATTACAA
>JASJGT010000340.1:0-9415 GCA_033791405.1 Desulfuromusa sp. | reverse complement strand
CCGAATCAACAACAATCCAGATTGATAGATATCCCAATCAAAATTATCCAGAAGGGTCAAATTCTTTTGGATCCCTGTAACCATGTGCAGGGCATAGTTTTTCGGTAGAATCTCGCTTAATTCCTGAAGAGTAATTTCATTGTGAAGCCGATAACAAGCTTGGGGTGCTGTTTCAATCATGTTTTATCTTATCTATCTTTACGCATAGCAAATGTCTATACATTGTATATATGAATACAGAAAAGTTCAATAAACTTCTGGGACAAAGGTCTGATCGGTCATTGGTGACCGAACGTAACTGGTTTCTTTGGCGCGTGGGGGGAGAACAATCGGTTCCGGTGTCAGGTCTTCATACGGGATAAGGCTCAGCAGATGCGAGATAACATTGAGGCGTGCGCGCTTTTTCACATCGCCATCGACAACATACCAGGGAGCCTGTTTGATATCGGTGTGAGCAAACATCTGATCCTTGGCTATGGAATATTCGACCCAAAGGGAACGGGATTTCAGATCCATAGGACTCAATTTCCAACGTTTGACCGGGTCATCAATCCGCGCCTGAAACCGCCGTTCCTGCTCCTCATTACAGACTGAGAACCAGTACTTGATCAAAATAACCCCGCTACGTACTAACATCCTCTCAAATTCAGGACAGGAGTACATAAATTCTTCATATTCATCTTCATTACAAAAGCCCATAACCCGTTCAACACCAGCCCGATTGTACCAGCTGCGATCCATAAGAACCATTTCTCCAGCAGCGGGCAAGTGTTGAATATAGCGTTGGAAATACCACTGAGTACGTTCCCGCTCGGTGGGCGCCGGCAACGCTACGACCCGGGCAATACGTGGGCTGAGGCATTCGGTAATCCGCTTAATACTCCCACCCTTTCCAGCAGCATCGCGACCTTCAAAAATCACCACAACCTTGAGCCCCTTATGCCTAATCCACTCCTGTAGCTTGACCAACTCAATTTGTAACTGCTCCAAGGCCTTTTCATAGTCTTTTTTGCTTATGGTTTTTAGCGGTTCATTGCGAGCTTTTTTTTCCCGATCAAACTTTCTCTTTTCTTTTCGTTCTTTCTTTTTGTTACCCATGATGTACCTCCAGAGATTATTTTATGCTGATTTTTTTGGAAAATCGTAGTGAAGAATATGTCCACAGCCCTTTTTGATTTTTTCCCAACTTCCAATATCAAGATCGATAGTTAAAATTGCACAGGTTGGTAACCAGCCAGGAGCATCGGGGCATAACCATTCAGCCAACTCAGAAAGTCCAGGATTATGCCCAATGAGTGCGATGTGTTTATGTGCTGGAAGGTCACAGATCAATGTGATTAGAGTTTTCATTTTAGCCGCAAAAATATCCGGCTGATAAACTATTTCATCCTTTGAAATTTCAAGTTCCTGGGCAATGAGGCGAGTGGTTTTAGCAGCCCGTTTGGCCGGACTACTGACCAAAAGATTCGGGATATCACCACGCTTGGCCATCCGCTTACCCATTTTTGGAGCAGCTTTTTTACCCCGCTTATTCAGGGTACGATCAAAATCGGAAAGGGAAACATCACTCCAGTCCGATTTGGCATGACGAATCAGGGTGAGACGTTTCATTTTTACTCCTCAGTCGTGACAACTAAGCGCCAATTAAAAGCCGATTCAAACAGATTTCCTTTGCTCTCGGCTCCATACAGTTCCACCGATATCGGCCATCCCGTAACGTTGCTGATCCATGGCAAAATTATGATGGACACTTAAGGTGGCCAGGTCGGCTTCTTCTGATCCAGAAATAACTTTGATGTCAAGACCAGTTTCGACCTTCACTTGTCTGAGAAATTCATTTCGATTGAGAGCTTTTCGGACCACACTGGTAGCAACCACAGCCGCAACTTCAGCTTTAAGACCAACACTGATTTTTGCCATTTTGTAGTGCATCAATAGCTCGGTCTTTGGCAACGACAGAAATAAATCCGGTTTCGGTCAGCCCCTCGCCAAGCCGCACCATCGCTTTTTCGTCATCCAGAACCCTGAAATTCCCCTGTGGGTCAGCCTCCACAATAATACAGCGGATTGAATTGGTGCCAATATCTATCGCCGCCAACCGGTTTTGTTCCTGCCTGTGAGTCTCCGGTTTGGTATCGACAAGTGCAATCTCTTCCATCAGGACAACAACCCCTTGCTAAGCATTACCATTATGGTTATATTTATTGTCACATAACCATATCATAATAGCGCAAAATATATTTTGAGGATAAAATAAATGGGCAGCTGTTTAAAAGGAAAATCCCTGGTTAAAAAAAAAGATGCAAAATTTATCTGCGATAAATGTGCTGCTCGAGTGCAAAAAAAAGATCAGGTTTGCAAACCGGTCAAGCTAAAAACAAAAAAAAGTAAACCCAAAGAGAAAAAAGCATGATCTCTTTCTACCGCTAAGATCCACTGTTGTCCTAAAAAATCTGTTAGACTTCAATTCAGACATACAAAGCTTTGCAATTATATAAATATCCGGCAAATTAGCGTATTTTTTAGGCTTGCTAACAGAATCCTCACATTTCTTCTTCATTATTGGCTGTCATCTACAATTTCAAAAGAAGAATGTGGGGTATTCAAATGGATCAGATTCCAGCTGAAGAAACGATTACTGCTGATATTGTGCCGACAACTCCAGCACAGGAGATGATTGTGGTTCATGATAAAGAAGAATTTGACCTAAATGATCCATCCCTTTACTTAAATCGGGAACTCAGCTGGTTACAGTTTAATGATCGGGTGCTTGATCAGGCTAAAAACAAAAAAAATCCTTTACTGGAACGGGTCAAGTTTCTTGCCATTTCCGGTTCAAATATGGACGAGTTTTTTATGAAGCGGATCGGGGGTCTCAAACAGCAGGTGGCTGCCGGGATTCAAGAAACGACCATCGATGGCCGAACTCCACAGCAACAGCTCGATGAATGCCACGCAATTATAAAAGGGTACCAGGCTCAGAAAGAGCAGGTCACCAGAGGTATGTTTTCCGACCTGCGCAAACAGAACATCAAAATCCTTAGCTATGCAAAGTTGACCGAACAGGAACAGAGGAAAATTCGAAGTTTTTTTTACGATAATATCTTTCCACTCGTGACACCACAGTCGGTTGATCCTGCCCATCCGTTTCCTTTTATTTCCAACCTGTCACTTAATCTGTTTGTAACCCTGCGTTATCCGGGAGAGGAAGAGGTTTCTCTGGCTCGGGTTAAGGTTCCTGTTGGTGCAGGAGCAAATCGTTTTCATCGGATTGAAGCTGATAACTATCGATTTGTATTGCTGGAAGATATCATGGAGCACAATCTGGATCTTTTGTTTCCAGGGATGGAAATTCTCAGCTGCGAACTGTTCCGGGTCACCCGTAATGCCAACACCAGTAAAGAAGAAGATCATGCTGATGATTTGTTAGCCCTCATTGAAACAACTTTGCAATATCGTCGCATTGCACCCATTGTTCGCTTACAGGTCACCCCGGATATCACCCCGCTACATCGTGGACGTTTAGCTTCTGAGTTAGGTTTGGATGAAGAAAAAGATGTCTTCGTCTCCAACGATATGCTTGGTTTACATGATCTTTGGGAGCTGCATCGTTTAGAGGTTCCCCAACTGAAGGATTCTCCCCATTATCCAATCGATCACCCATTACTAACCAAAGAACGTAGCATCTTTCATAGTATCCGCGAACACCGGAATATTTTACTTCAACACCCCTACGAATCCTTTACCACTTCCGTAGGACGATTTCTTTATGAAGCGGCAACCGACCCCAAGGTGCGGGGGATAAAAATGACCCTCTATCGTACCGATCCAGACAGCGAAATTGTCAACTATCTGATTCGGGCAGCCCAGAATGGTAAGCAAGTGGCGGTCGTTGTCGAACTCAAAGCCACCTTTGATGAACAATCAAATATCAAACTGGCAACCCGAATGGAAGAGTCAGGAATCCATGTCACCTATGGTGTGGTCGGGCTGAAAACCCACGCGAAGGTTATCCTGGTCATCCGTCAAGATTACAAGGGTTTAAGGCGTTATGTTCATATTGGCACCGGCAACTATCACCCGGTTACGGCACGTCTCTATTCAGATCTTGGGATGTTCATCTACGACAAAGCAATTGGTCGTGACGCAACAGAATTATTCAACTACCTGACGACCGGATTTACCCCCAAACGCGACTACACAAAATTGCTTCCCGCACCAAAAATTCTAAAAAAAGCATTGTTGGATAAGATTGAGAGAGAAATTTCCGGCCACTCGGTAAAAAAACCAGGTTTGATTCGTTTCAAAATGAATGCTCTGGAAGATGTCGATATTGCCAAAACACTCTATCAGGCATCTCAAGCTGGGGTTAAAGTTGACCTATTGGTTCGAGACAGCTGCCGGATTCGGCCGGGAATCACAGGATTGTCGGAAAATATTCGGGTGATTTCAATCATTGGACGATTCTTGGAACACACACGAATTTATTATTTCCAGAATGGTGGGGAGGAGGAATTTTTCATCGGTTCAGCGGATGCAATGAAACGCAATCTGGAATATCGAGTTGAGGCATTGGTTCCGGTAGAAAGCAAACCGCTGCGGGAGCAGTTGCGAGAATTCATAGAATTACAATTAAATGATAAGGTGAGTGCCTGGAATCTACAATCAGATGGTTCCTATATACCGGTCAATCCACATCCCAGAAAAGGGGCAGAAGGTTGCCAGCAAAAGCTGATCAAACTGGCAGAAAAGCGTCAACATGAAGCACAACGCCTACGCAAACGCAAATCACGCCAGGCAGGAGAACGTAATCTGAAAAAAACCTGATTATAAAAACTCGGTCGCTTGCGGCCGAGTTTTTTTATTCTCTGAATTTATCTATTCTATCTCACGGAAGATGTGATTGAAGTCATACGTGCTGAAACTGAACAAGCCGGTTTGTTGTATTTTGACTAACCAGAGGCGGCTCAAATCAAAAATACCAGCGCAACAACAAACCACCACTATCCCCCACCGAACCAAATTCACTCCGAATAACCAGTAACTGTTTGATTGGATGAAGTTGTGACTTCTGACCTGTTGATATGGCTCAGAACAGATCAAGCTGCAGGTTATCCGCCAAGGATGTGGATCATTGGAAATTAAATAGATCGGCCCCCCTTTCTCGCTTTCAATAAAACTTGTCAACCAATTTTCGATAGCATCGTTTTATCCTAACAATAACGATTTAATCCAAGGGAAAGCATTACATCGCCTTAATCAGGGGATACATAAACGCAGCTGTCGGAACTGATCCGATTAGCGCAACTCAACCAAAGGAGTAAGAAATGAAAAGTGTTATTACTTTAATTGCTATTGTGGCTTTTTTCGCGATTAATTTTGGAAATATTGCAATTGCTGGGGAGGGACCTGCACCAAATTCTGGTGATGGTATTTCCGATGGTAGCGGCTTTGATGATGTCGGGGATGATGACAAAGGGACTCCTAATTCCGGTGATGGTATTTCTGATGGTAGCGGCTTTGATAGAGGCGGGGAACCGGGCAGTGGTTCCTGCGGAGATACAAGCAATGGTTCCGGTGGAGAAGCAGGCAGCGGTTCTGACGGAGAAGCAGGTAGCGGTTCTGACGGAGAAGCAGGTAGCGGTTCTGACGGAGATGCAGGCAGTGGTTCCGGCGGAGATGCAGGCAGTGGTTCCGGCGGAGATGCAGGCAGTGGTTCCGGCGGCCATCGTTGATTACTCGTTAATAGACTATCAATTGTTTTAAAATTGTTTATTGCCAAATCAGAAATTCAATAGGTAGCACAAAGTCTTTCTGGTTAAAGACAAAGCTAACAAAATCATAAAAAATAATGGCGGATGTAATGCGAGAAAGGCTCTCCTATGTTGAGAGCCTTTCTTATGAATTCCGGGAACAAAGGTTATCTATTTAATCTTACAAAAGAAGTGATTGCAGTCATCCGCGCTTACCCCATTCTGACACTTGTGAGCTGACTGACTGGAAGCCAGTTCTGATCAAAAATACCAGCGCAACAACAGACCACCACTATCCCCTACCGAACCAAATTCACTCCGAATAACCGGCAACTGTGTGAGGGGATGAAGTTGTGACTTCTGACCTGTTGTTATGGCCCAGAACAGATCAAGTTGCAGATTATCAGCCAGGGATATGACTAATTGGGGCCGAATCAGGCTGGAATGATCCTCAATATTATAGATCAACAGCCCATTTGCTGTAACCAACGGATGAAATTGATATGAGGGCCCCAACAACAGATAGTGGCGTGCAAGTAAAAAACTGAGCCCTTCTGTTATTGGTGCTGAAGTGGCAACCAGAGGATATTCATTTGGGTTGTCGCTGCCGACGCCGTTGAACAGGTATTCACCGAGGAATACCAGACCATTGTCAAAACGGTACCACCCCTCCACAGCGGCAATCCCAAAGTCATCATACAGATCTCCCTGCGGCTGATCCACATCTTTGCCTTGATACCAGCTGAGTTCAGCCTTGATGCCAACCGTACCGAGTTCTCCCGCTAACCCGACGCCAAACATTGAACGTCCGCGTAAGCGCCCGCCGAGCGCTAGAAGATCGATACTTTTGAAGTTCTCGCCCAAGGTTAACAAATAGCTATTGTATTTTTTTTCAGCTCCAAAAACAGCTATCCCGCCAAGCTGCCCTGCCATCCCGAAATAGCGAGTTGTTCTGATTGCATCGACTCCGGGACGGACATCGATATCAATGGCATCAGGAGGAAATGGGGCGATGATATCGAGGGGTGAAAAAAGACTGATGCGACCGAACCCGATGGCCTGCCGACCTAATGACCAGTGCAAATCACCAGATTCCCCATGAACATTGAGTCGATCAACCTGCAATTGACCGCTGAACCGGTCATTTTCATTCCAATTCTTCTGTAAATCGAAACGACGATTCAGTGAATCATCGGCTAACGCAACAACGCCAGTGCGACTTGTCCAGAGCAGTTGTTGATCCAGCGAAAATTCCAGCTTATAGCTATTAGCCAGGCGCCCGGTCAGATCAAGGCGAATACGATCATAAGACAACACTCCATTCTGATCAGGGTTAGGAAAATTCTCAATATAGAGATTGGTGGATTTAAGCGAGCCGTGAATGGAAACATCATCGAGAGTTTTTGCCACGGTCAAAACCGGAGTGAAAATGATTCCCGTCAGAAGAAGCAGTAAACAGAACGATTTCACTGATCCGACTCCAGGTGTCCATCCTGTAAACGCACCACCCGTTTGGCGTGGGATATCACCAGCGGATCGTGTGAACTGAAAATAAAAGTTGCACCCTGCTCTTCGTTCAGCTGCTGCATCAGCGCCAGCAACTCTTCACTGGCGTGAGAATCCAGACTGGCGGTCGGTTCATCAGCCAGAATCACCGCCGGTTCGGAGGCCATGGCTCGGGCAATGGCAACCCGCTGTTGCTGACCACCCGAAAGATCGGAAGGTTTCCGATTTTCCAAACCATCCAGCCCTAATTTAGCAAAAATCTGTAAAACCCGCTGACGGCGCTGCTTTTTATCGACTCGCTGCAACATCAAAGTAAATTCAGCATTTTCAGCAGCAGTTAACACTGGAATTAGATTGTAAGCCTGAAAAATAAAACCAATTTTTCGCAAGCGCAATTCAGATAGGTTTTTCTGATCAGCGCTACCAACTTCCTGACCATCCAGCCAGATTTCCCCACTCGTTGGCTGGTCAAGACAGCCGATCAAATTAAGCAGCGTGGTTTTACCACTTCCAGAAGGACCGGCAAGAACACTGAATTCTCCTGCTTCAATTGACAGAGAAAAATCGTCAACTGCAACCACTTCCTGGCTGCCGAGTGGATATAATTTTGTGACTGATTTCAATTCAATCAACGCCATATCGCTTCAAGCTCCAATTCAAATAATCATTCTTTAACGGTTTTATACCCACAAAAAGGTTTAGAAACTAAAGCATTAGCCACCACGGCACCAAGCACGCCAAGGAAATCAAATCATTTAGGAATAGATTTTCTTGATGCTCTTGGTGTCCTGGTGGCAATCAGCCTTTGTTTAACTATAGGTTCGAACATTAATGATGTCGGATTGCAGAAGCTGGACTGATCCGCCCTGCCTTGATGGATGGGTAGACTGCTGCCAGCAGGGACAATAACAACAGATAAACCGAAATCTTTGCCATCCAGGGAAGATCCCAACCTGCTCGGAGGATCGGATCAAAGACCACTCCACCAAATTCCAGAGTTTCACTGATAAAGGTTCGCATATCAATACCGACTGCCTGCAGATACCAGGTGGCCAACGAGCCGAGACAACTTCCAATCACCATGGATACCAGCCCCAACAATAAGGCTTCAAGAAAGACCAGTATTCGCAACCTTGCGGTGCTGGCTCCGACAGCCAAAATGATCCCGAATTCCCGAAAACGCTCCATCACCGACATCAAGAGTGTATTGATCACCCCGATTGTGACAATCAACAACATGATCACAAAAATAAATTTCTGGCTGGCATAATCAAGTCGGATCGCGTTGTAAAGATTCGGCATTGCCTTTTCCCATGTCAATCCTTCAAGCTCACTGTGCGTTTTCAACAGTTCCTGTAATTGTGGAAATACCAAATAGTCAAGTGTCTGATCTTCCAGAACAATCGCCAATTCGTGAATATTATCAGGATTTCCAACCATTGCGGCAGCCCGGTTGCGGCCGACCATCAACAGAGATTTATCAACACTTTTGATCCCAGTTTTAATCACCCCATGAACACGAAACATTTCACTGACCAGTTCTCCTGAACGATGCTGCATAGTGACAACAAATTTATTGCCCAGTTTCAACTGAAGTTCTTTCATCAGTCGGCTACCGAGAATCGCTTCCCTACTATCCAGAGAGGTCAGCCATTGATCATCCGGCAAGCCGCGCAAAAACGGATTAACCTTCCGTTCTGCCGCAGGAACCACTCCGGTTAATAAAATACCACGACTTTCTCGACTGGATTGGGCCAGACCCGGCAGATAAAGCCGCGGCAAAACGGCTTCGACACCATCAATCTGACCAATCTTCTCGACCAGATCCTGAGGATTGAATGAGAGTTTTTCATCGCGAATTTTCAGATAATCCTGTCGGTAAACCACCAGATGCCCGCTCCCTGCACGCACACCACTATCGATCATGGCCGAATAGACCCCGTAGGACAGGTTATGAAATGATTGTATCAGCATCAAACTGAAACTGAGCGCCGCCAGGGTTATCAGGGTGCGCCGCCGGCTACGCCAGAGGTTTTTCCAGGCTAGATTAAGAAGATCCATATTACTCCTGACGGCCTCACAAAGATGAATCAGATGGTTAAGCAAAAATTTCGATCTGCAAGGCGTAGTGTTTTTTCAAGGGCGAAGACATACGT
>JASJGT010000339.1:0-3909 GCA_033791405.1 Desulfuromusa sp. | reverse complement strand
TAGTTACATTTGAAAAATTCACCATCTTCCCATTCGGGAGATTTTACCCTGCCATAAGGTCTAAATCTTGACAATCTCCTGTAGATGGTCGGATTTTTCGGATTGTGTTTTCAGGCCAACCCTAAAACAGAAAATGAGCATCTGCAGGGCCCCTAATGGATTAAGGCATCTGTCGACAATCAGTTTCCCGTGTCAATGCCAAACAGATCAGCGCCAGAACAGCCCAAACCAGCATCAGAGAAAATCCGGCACGGTAGGCCCCAAATTCATAGATGCGGATTCCTGCCTTGGTTGTTCCTTGCCAGCGGCTATCAAGAACCCAGCCAACGGCTGGCTGAAGAAACATCGGGCCAACCATGACCCCCATGTTGCAGACCCCGGCGGCGGTCCCAGCCAAGTGTGATGGAACCGATTCTTTGACATAGGCGAAGCCGATGATGATCCCTCCGGAGGCAAAACCTATAATCATTAAAAGACTTATCAAAAAAATCAAAGACATCTCAGGCACGAAAATGGCCAGAGCCCAAGCTACAGCGATCACAGCACAGCAGACCAGGTAGACAGGTTTGCGGCGCCCAACACGATCGGAAAGATTGCCCAACAAAGGGCCGCCGATGGCCCAAGCGAGGAGCATGGCGGAGCAGGTTGCTGCAGCCAGCGGTGCGCTTAGCCCGTAATTGCTGGTTATAAAGGGGACACCCCAGAGACCGGCAAAGGTCAGTACACTCCCGGCAAGTGCTCCCGGAGCAAGCGATAACAGCCAGGTATTGCGGTAGGTAAAGACCTGCCGCAATCCCGCGACCACTCCGACCCGCGGTCCTTCCGTTCTAGTCTTTGGGGCATAGCTGGAATAGCCTCGTTCCTGCGGGTCATCACGAACAATGACCCAGATCAAGGCGGCAATAACAAAGGGAACCAGGCTGGAAATCAACATGACTGACCGCCAGCCAAAGGAGGCGACCAGGAGGCGCAGCGGAGTCCCCGCAAAAACCGCCCCGAGGATTCCAAGGAAAAGTGCCATCCCTGAAGCAAGGGAAAAGTGCCTTAGGGCCATCCAGTGGCTGGAAAGTTTCATCATAGCAACGAAAGCAACTGCCACCGACGCACCGATTAATAACCGCCCTGCGCAAGCCCAAAACATCCCATCCGCAAAGGCAAAACAAAGGCTGCCGAGGCCAGCCACAAACGCGCCGGCTGTCAACAGTCGGCGTGGTCCCCAACTATCGGCCAGCAGTCCGGTGGGAATCTGCATTGCAACATAACTATAGAAGTAGAAAGCCGAAAGATTACCTAACTCTGCACCAGTGAGGTTGAAATCAGCAATCAACTCGGTGGTCATGACCCCAGGAGCGACCCGCTGGAAAAACCCGAAAATATAGAGCGCGGCGGCAAGACCCCAAACGGTCCAAGCAAGTCGCAAGGGGGGATGTGACTCTGAATACATAAATTTTAGATCCTGCAGGGGTTTATAGGTTCTGCACGAGACTATTGAATTAGACATGGGCTGTCAAATATTAAGCGAACTGATCACTAGAAGCAATTTAACCCACAATGGGGATTTTTCTCTTCCAAAAATCAAAAAATCACTTTTGAGAATTGTCATCTCTGTATTGCTATATGGAAAATTTTAAGTTGTGAGAGGACAATTGAATGGAAAATCATGGGCAGATTTTGCATCAAAAGTCAGGAAAACACTTTTGATGCAAAAAATTTAAAGATGCTTCAATTTCGCTAAGATTTGAAATAAAGCCCCCTCCAAATCCTTCAATTTTCGAGAATTAAAGCTCAACAGCTAAAAGTGATCAAATATTAATATGCACTTCTCTTGATTAATTATAAATACATGTTATATGAAAAGAATAGTTAAAATCCCGACAAAGCCAGCCCTTCCGTGAGGGGGGGACGGAAAGCGGCGGGTCTTTAAACAACAAAGATGGCCGAGCTGCCGGAGGATAAATTCCTATCGGTACGCTCGGCCATTTTTTTGTGCAAAAAGGAAAGCTCAGTCAAGAGACGGAAGAGAGGGGAAACGGTTGTGAAAAATAAAACTGTAGCAGACATTATATTGATTACGGTTATGTTGTTACCCATTGGTTGTAATCCCCCGCTTGTGCCATCAAGTGACTCAGTAACATCCGTTTCCACTGGGGTAGATTTTACCGAACCAACCAACGGAGCGGCGTTTGTTTTTGTGAGGGGTGGCTGTTTTCAGATGGGTTCCAATGATGGTGATAGTGACGAAAAGCCAGTACACAAAGTGTGCGTTAATGACTATCACATCAGCAAGTATGAGATCACTCAAGCTCAGTACCAAAAAATCACTGACAGCAACCCGTCTAGATTCAAAGGGGACGATCATCCGATTAAGTTTGTCAGCTGGGATGATGCACAGAGCTATATTCTTCAACTAAACACCCGTAGTGGCAAGAGCTATCGCCTGCCGACCGAGGCTGAGTGGGAATACGCCGCACGCAGCGGCGGCAAGAATGAGAAATATGCCGGTGGTAATAATGTTGATGCCGTTGCTTGGTATGCTGGCAACAGCGGCGGTAAAACGCACCCAGTGGGACAGAAACAGCCCAATGGATTGGGGCTGTATGACATGTCCGGTAACGTTTGGGAATGGTGCAAGGACAGGCCCGACAGTAGTTACTATGGTAAAAGCCCCCGCAATAATCCGCAAGGATCAAGCACTGGTACGGGTTTGAATAACTCATACCGCGTGACTCGCGGCGGCAGTTGGTGCAGCGTTCCGTGGAGCCTGCGTTCGACCCGTCGTAGCTGGAGCAGATCCGGGGATCGCAACTGCTATCTTGGTTTCCGGCTGGTTCTCCCCTAGAGGAAAGAAGTGCTTTCCCATAGGTTATTTCAGATTCCAGTCCTACTTAACTTAAAGAAAAATCACATAGATCCGGCTTGCCAGAAATCAGGAACTTATTTTGAAGACGGAGGTTTAATAATTTAGTTAATTGCCAATAGTAGTTACATTTAAAAATCCTGGCATCAATCCGATCGACCGATTACTCCCTTCCATAATCACTAAATTAATCTCCAACCCCAAAAATAAAAGATTGATAAAAAGGAAAAGCGATAACTTGGAAGTTGTATAAAAAATGCAAAGCAACACTGGGCCAGAATCGTTTAGTTTTAATTATTAGCCAAGAGGATGCTAACCCAAGAACAATAAGAGGAAGTAATGATAAACCACTATTTCTGTGGCTAAGCGCGAATATCACACAAAGAAAAACAGCTAAAAACCACCAAATATAACGTCCAATTTTGTGATTCATTAAAAACAATGGACCACGATAAATCGATTCCTCAACCAATGGTGCCATAATTAGACTAGAAAAAATCAGATTTGTAGTACTTCCGTTAATACCTAATAAATTTTGACCAGCATGTAGAAGCCAAGATTGCAGAACAAACAATTTTTCAAAGAAAATTGGAAAAATAATCGAGTCGCGAGATAAAAACGATGGACACAAATAACTACATAAATCAGAAGTATGAATAGCAGAGACAATGTAATGCTTTAACGCGCAGGACAGCGTTGTGACAGAAAAGCACAGGAGTATACATAACCAGATCCTGCCGGCCTCAATTTTGGTCTTCAGCATACTCCTATTGTATCAGAAAAAAGATACGTCATAGGAACGACTGTAAATTCATCGAAGCGGGGTCAGCAATGGATCTGCTTTTTTTCATAAATCAGGATTTTACTTTTGGAAGTGGGTTTATGGATTATCGACTCAATTTGCATAAGTGGTAAGTTGTGAAATATAGCCCCGGGTCGATATCGATCTGGGGTTTTTATTGATGAAATGGAAGAACTTTTGAAGGGGAAACATAGACAGCTCAGCCTGTCAAAAGTCAGAGAAAACGCTTTTGAAACGGTAAAATTGGATA
>JASJGT010000338.1:0-15965 GCA_033791405.1 Desulfuromusa sp. | reverse complement strand
CTTTCAGTGTCATACCATTTGTCATCGATATAAAATGTATTTGTAAAAACACTTAAGCGCGCATGGAATAATCCAAAATCACGACTGTTCTGAGAATTTTCAACTGTGACCTGAAGGCTCTCTTCAACAATTTGATCAACTCTTGAGCTTACCCTTCTGGAAGCAAAGTAGAGGATGGTGACAATCAGGAGGAAGATCAGAATAACAACCAAGGACATCTCCCTCAGTCTCCTCTTAATTGATATTTTTCTACCTGGCTGGTTCATCATTTTGCTCATCTTTGAAGAAGTTTTATTTTTTAGGGCTCCGTACGAGTTCGGCTCCCCGCAATACCATTGGTGGAAGGGTAATTCCTAATTGCTGCAACGTGGAAACATTGATCATTCTTTTTCCGCGAGAGTTGCGGGTGACCGGAAGCTGATCTATGGGAACCCCACGCAGCGCCTTTAACAACATCAGCGCAGCTTGCTCTCCTTGTTCCTGACCACTGGCAAGAACGCCACTGAGGACACCATTTTTCACGGCAAAGGCTGCCGTAGCGGTTGTCGGTTTATTAAAAGCCTTAACGACTATCGAGATAGCTTCGGCATCACTGACTGGTTTCCCCTGATTGTCTACCAAGCCATTAAGAGTTAGCAACATGAGGAGATCGGCCTTATGGCGGATATTTTCGGCCATATTGACGGCATGTGATAAAGTTTTGGGGCGGAGAAACACAATCATCTCCGCAGATAATTTTCCTGTTTCTGCCTTAAGCTCCTTGGCGATTAAATCGGCAAGGGGGCTTTCATTGACCATTAACGCAAACGTATCGGTTTTTCCTGCAATCTGTCGATTGAAAGAGAGAGTCTCTTCAAAATGATAACGTTCCAGAATACCCGAAACATTCTCAGCGGGATAACCATAAACTTCAGGTTCCGCATTGACCCCGCAGAAAATCACCGGTGTAGAAACACGATTCTTCAGATAAGGGACAACAAACAGCGCTTGGGCGTTATCATCAACAGTGATCACTCCATCCGGTTGCAGTTTCTGATAAAGGGCAAATGCCTCAGCGGCCTTTTTTGAGCCATTCCCCAATGCAACTTTAGTGTTCATGTAGAAAAAGGTCAGATCAGCAAATGGGCTGAGAACCCTTTCTATTTCCTCACGGATTTCTATTTCCCAGAGATAATCCTGTTCATAGCTGAGGACCACCAGAACCTTAAACCGATCTTCGGCTAAGGCTGGAGACACCCAGAGAAGGTTGCCACAGAAGAACAATAACAACCAGAAGCGGTGGGAAAAAATTATATACACTAACAGACCTCATTAAGATGATAGATAAATAATGAATTATTACAAATATAACAGGAAGATTCCAAAAAAAACAACAAAAAAAGGGCCGCATAGCGACCCCCTTCAGAACTATTCGATATTTTATCGTGTTATCAGCTATGTTCACGAGATTTCAGAAATTGTACCCCTTCCCACTGTTCCATAGTATGACCCAGACGCCACTCACTCGCAGCCAGATAAGTCAGATGGCCTTCGGCATCGTGAGCCAAACGCCCCTGTTCCTTTTTCTGGAATTCTTCAAACAGTTTCCGGTCATCACATTCAATCCAACGTGCAGTCGTGTAATCAACCCCCTCATAAACAGCGTTGACATTATATTCTGCCTTAAGTCGCTCCATCGTAACATCAAACTGCAGCACACCGACGGCTCCAAGGATAAATTCAGCTCCGGTCACCGGCTTGAAAACCTGCACCGCCCCTTCTTCTGCCAATTGGGTCAAACCCTTCTGCAACTGTTTTGATTTTAATGGATCTTTCAAACGGACACGGCGGAAATGTTCCGGTGCAAAACTGGGGATTCCGGTAAATTTAAGGACTTCCCCAGTGGTAAAGGTATCACCAATTTTAATCGTCCCATGATTGTGCAGACCGATAATATCGCCAGGATAGGCTTCCTCAACATGGGCTCGATCCTGAGCCATAAAAATGGTAGCATTTGACAGCACAACATCTTTGCCGATCCGATGATGCTTCACTTTCATCCCCCGGGTAAACTTACCTGAACAAATTCGCAAGAATGCGATCCGGTCACGGTGAGCAGGATCCATATTTGCCTGAATTTTAAAAACAAACCCGGAAAATTGTTCTTCGTCCGGTTCAACAATCCGTTCTAGCGTTTCCCGCAAACCCGGTGCTGGAGCCAACTCAACAAAAGCATCAAGCATCTCCTGCACACCAAAATTATTGATCGCACTACCAAAAAAGACCGGGGTCTGACTCGCCCTGAGGTAGTCACCCATATCAAACGGATTGGCCGCCCCTTCAAGAAGTTCAATATCTTCACGCAACTCATCCGCCTGGCTAGCAAGTAATTCATCCAGTTTCGGATCATCTAGACTGTCTATTTTTACTGTTTCGGTACTGCGAATATCATCACCAGGTCGGAACAGATTTAACTCTTTTCGATAAAGATTATAGACCCCTTTAAAGCGTTTCCCCATACCAATTGGCCAGGAAAGCGGCGTACATTCAATCTGCAACTTCTCCTCAATATCGGCAAGAATATCGAGAGGAGAGAGACCTTCGCGGTCAAGTTTGTTGATAAAAGTCAGCACCGGTGTGTTACGCATCCGGCAGACTTCCATCAGCTTCTCCGTCTGCGGCTCAACCCCTTTAGCGCTATCGATGACCATCAATGCGCTATCAACAGCAGTTAATACCCGATAAGTATCCTCGGAAAAATCCTGGTGACCCGGAGTATCAAGCAAATTGATTTCAAAATCCCGATAATTAAACTTCATCACCGATGAAGAAACCGAAATCCCCCGCTCTTTCTCAATACTCATCCAGTCACTGGTAGCATGGCGATTCGATTTCCGTGCCTTGACCGTTCCCGCCATCTGGATTGCCCCACCGAACAACAACAATTTTTCGGTCAAGGTGGTTTTACCGGCATCCGGGTGGCTGATAATACCGAAAGTTCGCCGCTTGGCAATTTCTCGCTGTAATTCTTTACTCACTTAATTCATCCTTTTAGTTTTAAACTCTAAAAACGGTTTTGACTCACTCGGCATCTCTGCCCCTTTGTAGCTAAACTCGCTTCGCCACTTTCTTAACCCGCCAACGTTTATGCATCCAGAACCACTGACTGATATCTTTACGTACTGCCGCTTCGATAATATTGGTCAGCACTTGGGTGTTCTCAGCAACGGCTTGCTCACCTTCACCAGACAGGGTCAACATTGGCTCTGCCCAAACTTTATAGCGATCATCCGATTGCCGTAGAAAAAATACTGGAACAATCGGAATTTGATGTTTCATCGCCATATTGGCAATAGCAGTCGTCGTATAAGCCTTGCGACCAAAAAATTCCGTGACCACTGAGCCCGGAGGTGAAATATGTTGATCGAGCAGAACCACAACCGCTCGATTTTCCCGTAATGATTTCAGAATCCGTCGAGCACCTTTTCGGCTATTAAGGATCTTCGTCCCAAAAAAAGTCCGCAGTCCCTCAAAATAACGATCGGAAAAAGGGTTTTTCAGCGGTTTTGCCACTGCAGCACACGGGATTCCCAGTTCGGACATGATAAAATGCCCCGCTTCCCAAAAGCCCAGATGCCCCGTCAACAGAATGACACCCTTGTTCAGCGCTAATGCCTCTCGTATTATGTGTGTATTTTCAAAATCAAAGTAGCGTTGAATATCGTCACTGCCAACTTTAAGCATATCCAAACGCAGCATTTCCACACCACACACTCCAAGGTGCTCAAAGTTTTTCCTGACATTCTCTTCAATCTCTGCCGCATTCAACTCCGGTAGCGCCAAACGCATATTCTCTTTCGCCAACCGATAGCGACCTGGCAGAACCTTCATTGCCAAAAAACCTACTATACGTCCAAAAGCTAGAGCTCTCTTACGTGATAAACACCTGACGATGACCGCAATCACCCGCAGGACAAAGTATTCGGCGCGATGTTTAATAGAGACTGACGTCATTTGGCAATAACTCCAAAAAAAGAACCTCAAACAGATCGACCGAACATTATAGCGCACCTTATCAACAAGAAGAAAGCGTGTTTTCCTCAATAGCATAAATACATTATTCAAGACTAACACAATATCACCGGCTAAGCCCTTGACCAACGGAATCGATACTTTTATGCTGCGCTGTTGAATCCAACAGATACATTTTCCAAGGAGAAGAATATGGCCGTATTTGAAGTCAACCACCCCCTGGTCAAACATAAGCTGGGTCTGATCCGCCGGAATGACATCAGCACCAAAGATTTCCGTGAGCTCGCCTCTGAAATCGCCCGCTTACTGACCTATGAAGCCACCAAGGATCTTGAAACTGAGCCGCAAACCATCACCGGTTGGAACGGCCCGGTCGATGTTGAAAAAATCAAAGGGAAAAAGATCACAGTTGTCCCGATTCTCCGTGCTGGATTGGGAATGATGGATGGGGTTCTCGACCTGAT
Organism: Desulfuromusa sp.; assembly: GCA_033791405.1. Lineage (GTDB taxonomy): Bacteria > Desulfobacterota > Desulfuromonadia > Desulfuromonadales > Geopsychrobacteraceae > Desulfuromusa. Next base: position 11,490 of record JASJGT010000338.1, on the reverse strand, counting down.
CCCCAGCGCACGTGTCAGTGTTGTTGGCCTCTACCGCAACGAGGAAACTCTGGAGCCGGTCACCTACTATGAAAAATTCACCCGCAATATAGGCAGTCGCACAGCCCTGATCCTTGATCCGATGCTGGCAACTGGCGGATCACTGGTTGCTTGTATCAATATGTTGAAAGAAGCTGGATGTACCAGCATTCGCGGTCTCTTCCTGGTTGCAGTTCCAGAAGGGATAGCCCGAGTAGAAAAAGAACACCCCGATGTTGACATCTATGTTGCATCGATTGATGAACGTCTGAATGAAAACGGTTATATCCTCCCCGGCCTTGGTGATGCCGGTGATAAAATATTTGGCACTAAATAGAAAACTACAACCTTTTGCGGAGAAGGACTTTAAAACATGAATCAGATCCCATCGCCCACAGATTACAATTTTCGCCTGAAGGACTGTCTGCTTGGCGCCCAGATGCTGTTTGTTGCATTTGGTGCCCTGGTGTTAGTTCCTCTGCTAACAGGACTTAACGCCAATGTTGCGCTATTCACCGCTGGGGTTGGAACCCTGATATTCCAACTAATTACCCGCGGCCGAGTCCCGGTCTTTCTAGCCTCCAGTTTCGCCTTTATTGCCCCGATCATCTACGGTGTCGGACAATGGGGGATTGCTGGAACCATGTGCGGCCTGGCCGCTGCCGGTCTACTCTATGCGGTTCTAAGTTTTGTGGTTCGAATCTTCGGTTCCGATATCCTGCATAAAATACTGCCGCCAATCGTCACGGGCCCAGTGATTATGGTTATTGGTCTGGTACTGGCACCGGTAGCTATCCATATGGCTTCGGGTCGCACCGGTGATGGTTCTGCCTGGCTGGTTCCAGAAACAACTGCCTATATCATTGCCGGAGTCGCCCTGGCGGTCACCATTCTGGTTTCCCTGCTCGGTCGTGGGCTGTTCAAATTGATTCCGATATTAAGCGGAATCGTTGCCGGTTATGTGACATCGCTGATTCTGGACGGTACTGGCTTTACCGCCACCACTCAGGCCGCTTTTGATCCAGGCACACTGCAAAACTGGACCGGCCCAGCTTTGATTTCTATGCAGAAGGTTGCCCAAGCTCCCTGGTTTGCCATGCCGGACTTCACCTTCCCAGTCTGGAATCTGGAAGCAATTTTGTTTATTGTGCCAGTCGCCATTGCTCCCGCTATTGAACATTTTGGTGATGTTCTGGCAATTGGTGGTATTTCAGGAAAAGACTACGTAAAAGACCCCGGCATCGAAAACACCCTGCTAGGCGATGGAATTGCAACCAGTTTTGCAGCTTTTCTTGGTGGTCCCCCCAATACCACCTACTCGGAAGTTTCCGGGGCAGTGGCTCTAACAAAATCATTTAATCCTGCTATCATGACCTGGGCTGCCATTGCCGCAATCCTCCTCGCCTTTATCGGCAAACTGGGTGGTTTTTTGAACTCAATTCCAGTTCCGATCATGGGTGGAATTATGGTTCTGTTATTCGGTGCCATTGCCGTTATCGGCATAAATACCCTGGTTAAAGCGGGAACCGATCTGATGCAACCACGCAATCTGGCTATCGTTGCCATCATCCTGGTCTTCGGTATCGGCGGGATGAGTTTTGATCTTACCATCGTCAAACTGGGTGGAATTGGCCTGGCGGGTGTTATCGGGGTGCTGTTGAACCTGATTCTTCCAGCAGGAAATGACGCCTGAAATGTAAACCAGCAAAACAAGCCTGAAAGTATTTAGACTATTAGGTATTAAATCTATAACCGGGGTAAGTTGTAAAGCTCACCCCGGTATTTTTATTCCTGAATCCTCCGGCACTCCAAATAGAAGCGTTTTTCGTCCGCCTCCCCCAAAGAAAAAGTCTTACGCGGTAATGCTCCATCCAGTACGATGGTTTTGAACAGATCGTGCTTGGAAATAGCTGGCAAGTAAAAACCCACGCAACCGGTCTGGCTGCCAAGATCGGATACAGCTTTTTTACCGTGGATATAATCGATGCGAGCAGTCGGATTTTCCTGCAGGTAATGATCGAGAAACACCTGCAAGGTTGCGACCGTCAAAGTATATTCCGGGTTTTCAACTGTACAGACCCCGAACCGCCCACCTAGAACAATCGGGAAGGCATGGGCATCTCCTTTGCCCTCCGCAGCCGATTCTGCATCAGTAAGGTCCGCACAAAAAGCGAAACTCAGGGGCGTATTGCGCGCTGCGAAAAAGGCCTCCATCCGTTGCCGGAGATGCACACAATTCACATTGAACAACACCCGATGAATCGCCTCAAACTCAAGTCCGGGATCATGAACGTTGACCAGCTCAACCAGCCCGTAGCGAGCAGGATGATTCATTATCGAAACAGGATCATCGGCCTCTTCCTTCAACTTTTCCCAGATCGCCTTGGCGGTCGCAAATGAGTGGTTGCCGTCACCCATGGCATAGAGCATCACGTCACCATCAACGTTATATTTAGCCTGATAATTGGCAGGATCGGCCAACTTTTCCAGCGCCGAGGCAACTTGATCTACCAGTTCCGGTTGATCAACTCGATAGCCTTTAAGATGGCCACCATTTTCCAGCAGTTCAAAATCGTAAACTGTTTCCAGGTTTTCATTGAACAGCGGTTCAATTACGGTACGCTGCGGGTCATCGATCAGTACCATGATATGCGGAAGTTCTATCGGCGCATTCTGCCTCACTTTGATCCGTGGCGGCAAACGGTCGAGGATGGTCCCTTCGGTTGACCGAATCAGGCTTTTTGCCCCCTTGGTATAATCGTATTGTTCCAAGTCGAGAGCCAGAATCAGCCCCCTACGTGACTCAACGGCCGCTGTTTTACGATCTACCAGAATAAATCCAGACGGCTGTTCTTCCAGACTGCCATCGGCCAGATATTTTTCCATAGACTGGTTAATAGCCGCGATCCGCTGCTCAGTATCTGCATCATCCAAGTATGCTTCGGGAAAAACCAGATTCAGGGTCGAAATACTCCCTGCCGTCTGCTGCTGCAAACGCTGCCAATAAGCTTGATCAGACGTATACTGATCACAGGCAATCACTGCCCAGCGCTGCATATCTGTACCTTTCTTCGGCAGTAGTATTTTGGGCACTTGAACCCCTATTTTTTCAAAAACCATCATCGATGCCTTTCTGTTTTCTACTGTGTAAGCTCGCCACTTAAGAACAATATAGGTAGCATGTTTTTATCCGATTGAGAAGTCTCTGGCGGAAGACTGGATCTGAGAAACTTCCATAGGAAATATTCCTGATCGTTACTTCTGGTTGTAATTTTTTCTTGCAGAAGAGGGTCTTTTACATTCTAATCGTCATTAATACAAATAGCATGAAGACAAAGGAAGACGGTGCAAATCCGTCGCGGACCCGCCACTGTAACCGGAAAAATCATCTTCCTGGAAGCCAGATACGTTCTTCTGCTAACACTGCTGCCCAAGCTTCGTGGATTGAGGATCTCAGGCAGATAAATCCATGGATAAAAAACGCTATCCCGGAGTCTAAAATAATAGATTCCGGGATTTTTTTTGGAGAAACACAATGAGCTATTTGATCTACATCAGTGGTGGTTGTCGCAGCGGCAAAAGCAACTACGCTCAACAACGTGCAGAAGCAGTGCCGGGCAAACGAATTTATCTGGCAACCTGCCCGCCGATTGATGCAGAGATGGAGCAGCGGATTGTGTTGCACCAACAACAGCGAGTCGATCGGGACTGGAAGACACTGGAGGCGCCACTGGAGCTGGCAGACGCGGTTAAACAAGCGAGCGATTTTGACGTCATCCTGGTTGATTGCCTGACATTGTGGGTCAACAATCTCCTTTATCTGGCAGAACAGGAGGGCAACCACCTGTCCGAACAGATCATCAGCGACAAGTGTATAGAACTGGTTGCTATCTGCCGGAGAAGGAATCAGACTATTATTTTTGTAACTAATGAGCTGGGCATGGGACTGGTGCCTGCCAACTCCACTGCCAGATGCTACCGGGATTGTCTCGGGCGTTGTAACCAGACGATTGCACGGTTAGCTGACGAGGCTATTTTTATGGTCTCTGGTATTCCACTCACGTTGAAAGGGGCATAAAAGCCACAATGAATTTACTAAAAGAGACAATTAGCTCAATTGAGGGACAAAATAAAACCTCTCGCGCACAAGCAAAAGAGCGCCTGGATCAATTGATCATGCCGCACTGGGCGTTGGGCCAGCTGATGGATCTGGCACTGAATTTAGCCGGCATCTGTGGATCCCTCTCACCCAGTCTTCAGCGAAAAATCATCGTTGTCATGGCAGGCGACCATGGGATTACGGCCGCTGGTGTAAGCAAGTTTCCTCAGGAAGTCACAGTAGAAATGGTGCGCGGCTTTGTCAATGGGGTAGCCGGAATCAACGCACTGGCACAACAAGCGGGTGCCGATGTAAAAATTGTCGATATGGGAGTTGCTGGAGACATCTCCAGCCTCGCTGCCAGCGGAAAGATAATTAACCGAAAGATCGCCGCCGGAACAGAGAACTTTGCCGAGAGGCCAGCAATGAGTCGGGAGCAAGCTGTCAGCGCACTCGAAGCAGGGATCACTATCGCCCACGATCTTGCCGAATCGACCGATCTGTTCGGCACCGGCGATATGGGGATTGGCAATACTTCCTCCAGCAGTGCCATTATTGCCAGCCTTTGCCAGGTTCCGGTTGCAACAGTAACCGGACGTGGAACCGGACTGGATGATGATCAGCTCAGCCATAAGATTACGGTACTGGAAAGAGCCCTGACCCGGCATAAGCCGAATCCTGCTGATCCGATTGATGTTTTGAGCAAAGTTGGAGGGTTTGAAATTGCCGGAATCGCGGGACTTATACTCGGGGCCGCTACGCTGAAAAAGCCGATTATCATCGACGGTTTCATCTCCACCGCCGGAGCCTTGATAGCCGCGCGCCTGGCACCACAGTGTCGGGATTACATGATCGCAGCTCACCGTAGTGTTGAACAGGGACACATTATCGCCCTGAAAAATCTGGAAAAACAACCACTACTTGATCTCGATTTTCGACTTGGTGAAGGGACCGGAGCCGCGTTAGCTATTAATCTGGTCGAAGCCGCAGCTAGTCTACTAACCAAGGTCGCAACTTTTGCAGAGGCAGGGGTTTCCGAGGCAGAGGGTTAGATGCAAGAGAAACTATAGCTGAAACTATTTTGCAAATACCAGACAAGGAGATATGTCCCATGGCAAAAAACATTCTGATTTTCACCGGTAACGGCAAAGGAAAATCAACAGCTGCATTCGGCATGGCCCTGCGTGCCGCCGGTCACGGACAGCGGATTCTGATTCTCCAGTTCATGAAATCGGACAATTCGACTGGTGAATTGGTCAGCTTTCGAGAAAAACTGGGGATCGATATCCGCCTGACCGGCCTTGGTTTTGTTCCAAAACCCGGGCATCCCAAGTATTCTGCCCACCGGGAAGCAGCACAACAGGGATTTGCCACTGCTAGTCAAGCGATGCAGAGTGGTGAGTATGATCTGCTAATTCTCGACGAAATCTGTGGTGCTGTTGCCTGCGGTCTGATTGAGGAGGAACAGGTTCTTGAAGCAGTAAAAAATGCACGTGATGATCTGAATATTGTCCTCACCGGGCGCAATGCAACCCCGGCAATGATCGAGATGGCCGATACTGTGACAGAGATGGTACCCCATAAACATGCTTTGGAAAGTGGGACGCCGGCAAGACAAGGGGTTGAATTCTGATAAACTTCTGAGGCTTGTACACTTGACAGAAGACACAGTATTCTCTATAAGCAGGAGCACAATTGAATCGTTTTACGGTGCTGTAAAGCATAACAGGGAAGAGGGGTGTAAATCCCCTACGGACCCGCCGCTGTAATCGAGTTGAATCGGACAATATGCCACTGGTGAAAAAACCGGGAAGGCTGTCCACTTCTTCGGCAGAATATATCGCCGAAAGCTCGTAAGTCAGAAGACCTGCCGTGAAACATCCACCTTTATCTCCCCGGGCAAGGGAGCGTGGGCGAGCGCGGAATAATACGGAAACCCGCACCAGTCATGGTGTCGGGTTTTTTTATTGTGCGCTCGTCGACTCTCGCGGGAAAACAAGAGGACCAAAATGAGAAAAATTTTCATCGTACTATGCGCCCTGCTACTCACAGCAGGACCACTCTGGGCAGAAGTTATCAGACTTGATCCGGTTGTAATAACTGCCACTCGGATTGGTACTCCGTTGAGCCAAATTGCCAGTTCAGTCACAGTCATTACAGCAGAAGAAATCGAAGCAAAACAGCAGCCACTGGTGCTTGATCTCCTGCGTAATGTCCCGGGACTGGACATTTCACGCGCTGGTGGAGCAGGGGCTTCAGCCTCAATTTCTATTCGCGGTGCTGGCAACAAACACACCATGGTATTGATTGATGGTATCAAGTATAACGACCCCTCGGCTATTGGTGGTGCTGCCGATCTAGCTAATTTAACTACGGATAATATCGAGCAAATCGAAGTGGTGCGTGGAGCTCAAAGTGTCCTCTATGGTTCCGATGCCATCGGCGGAGTTATCAACATCATTACAAAAAAAGGCAACGGACAGCTTGAAGGATACGCTTCTCTGGAAGGGGGATCTTATAATACATGGGAAAACCGAGCTGGCATATCATTAGGTAGCGATGCAGGGCACCTTGCGTTAACAATGTCTCACTCTGACACAGACGGGTTCTCAGCTGCTAATAAAAAAGATGGTAACAACGAAAAAGACGGATATAAAAACACCTCCCTCTCCCTCAATGCTGGCAACAGAGTGAGTGATCGATTTGAACTGAACTATGGCTTTCATTATACCGATGCCGATTATGAGTATGATAATGCAAATATTGATGCCGATAACACACAGAAGACAAAGGAACTTGGCAGTCAGGTCAATGGGATTTTTCACCTGCTCGACAATCGCTGGCAAGTGAAGTTAGGGGCATCCTATATAGACCTTAAACGGGATGACAACAACGAGTTCTGGGGCACAAGTGAATACAAAGGCACAAGAAGCAAGCTGGAGATTCAAAACACCCTGCAGATCAACGGACTCAACACCCTGATATTCGGTGCAGAAAGTGACACAGAAAAAGCTGAAAACAGCTTCGGGCAAGATGATAAGGCAACCAATAATGCTATCTACATAGAAGATCAGTTTAACACCGGAAATTTTATCACCACAGTTGGAGTTCGTTACGATAACCCTGAGGACTTTAATAGCAAAGCCACCTGGCGCATTGCCCCATTATATACTTTCGTTGCTACTGGAACTCGCCTAAAGGGGTCTCTCGGCACCGGCTTTAAAGCACCAACGCTGTACGAACTCCATGATCCATATAGTGGCAATAGTGACCTTGATGCAGAAAAGAGTCTGAGTTATGACATCGGAGTTGAGCAGGGGTTCCTTACAAATAGTCTGATCTTTGATATCACCTGGTTTCACAATGATATCAAGGATTACATAGAATGGGTCCGCACAGGAGCCTTCACTGGAAGATATCAGAACGGCGGTGATATCAAAACACAGGGGATTGAAACCAGCGTCCAGGTCTACCCATCCGATCTTCTTGATGTTCAATTAAGCTATACCTACACAGACACCGAAAACAAAGAAGATGGCAGTCGCCTCCTTAAACGCCCGCTCCACAAAGGTGGTTTTGATTTAAACTTGTATCCCCTGGAAAGCATTCGATTCAATTTGAATCTGCTTTATGTCGGAGATCGGGATGACTATGCCGACGAACATTTAGACGAATATATTTTGGTGAACCTGGCTGCTTCCTATCAGATTAACTTCAACTTGAAGTTGTTCGGACGAATCGACAACCTATTCGACAAAGACTACGAAGAAGTTTCTGGATATGGGACAGCTGGCTTATCTGGATATGCCGGGATCAAACTCTCTTTCTAATCCTTGTAAATTATTCTAAACTGGAGACCGATGATTTATCAGCCCCCAGCTTAGTTTCAGGATGTATATGCACAAGAAGTTCATTCTCGGCATTCTACTTTTTGTATTATCTTCTGGCCCGTCGGCTGCCGCCGTTTTTTCAGATGCGTTGAATCGTCAGATATCCCTCCGCCAGCCCCCGCAACGGATTGTCTCTCTGGTTCCCAGTGTGACAGAAATCCTGTTTGAACTGGGTCTTGAAAAACGTATAGTTGCGGCAACCGACTTCTGTACCTACCCGGAAGCTGCCCAGAAACTAGCAAAAGTTGGGGACTATGCCGATCCCAGTCTGGAAAGTATCCTGCTCCATCAACCAGACTTGATTATTGCGGGTGCTGACATGAATCGCCCGGCACTGATCCGGCGCTTGGAATTGATGGGAATTCCAGTTTTCGTGGTCTATCCACAGACGGTTGAAGATACATTGACAACAATCCAGAACATCGGCCAGATCACCGGAACAGAAATACGGGGCAAACAGCTAGTCGATTCGCTCAAAGCCAGAATTCAGAGAGTTCAGCTAAAAGTTGCCAAACTTACACAGCCAACAACACTTGCATGCGTCATGCTGCAACCACTCACGGTTGCTGGCACAGATACTTTTGTTGCTGCTATTATTCATATCGCCGGTGGGCAGAATGTGGTTTCAAAAGGGCCATCCCGCTACCCGACCTGGAATACTGAAGCGTTATTAACTGTCGATCCGGAAACCATTATTGTTTCAACTTATCCGGGGCAGCCATCTCCGAAACATTTTTTTGACCGTTGGCCACAATTGCAGGCGGTACGCAATCAACGGATCATCCAAATTGAAGCTGATTGGATCCATCGACCAGGACCAAGGATGATTCTCGGCATTGAAGCACTGGCTAAAGCCCTCCATCCAGAAATTTCAATTGATGAGTAAATCAGTGCACGTAAATAAACACTGGCTATGGCAAGTGCTCCTGTTGGTATCGCCTTTGCTGGCCATATTGGTTTCCCTTTCCGCGGGGAGCCTTGATCTCTCCTGGAGCGAGCTGTTTGCAATTTTACTCCAGGGACCAGGAATCGATATTGAACAGGTGATCATCTGGCAGATCCGCTTTCCACGAGCTCTTCTCGCAGGGCTTGTCGGGGCAGCCTTGAGCTTGTCCGGTGTCACCTTTCAGGCGGTTTTACGTAATCCCCTCGCCGATCCCTATTTGCTCGGGGTTTCCGGCGGTGCAGCACTAGGAGCCGTCACCGCTCTGACTTGCGGCTTTCAATCCCCAATCGTGATTCCGCTGGCCGCTTTTGTCGGGGCTCTCGCTGCCCTATTACTGGTTTACCTGGTAGCACAAGCTCATACCTGTTCTACCCACACCTTGATCTTATCTGGAGTCATGGTTGGCAGTCTGGCTGCCGCACTGCTGTTGTTCCTCCTCTGGCGGGCTCCGGCAGATGCGACCCGGCAAGCAATTTTCTGGCTGGCGGGAAATCTTTCTCTGGCTGACCCGGACTGGCTTTCCTGGGGTTGGTTGTGGGTTGGGATTGGTTTTCTGCTGCTCTGGTCACAATCTCTCAACCTGGATCTGCTCACTCAGGGAGAAGAAACTGCGGCAGATCTGGGGCTGCAGGTCGGCAGATCCCGGCTGATTCTGTTTATCTTAGCCGGAGCCTTGACCGCCTGTGCGGTTGCCCTGGCGGGATTGGTCGGTTTTGTCGGCCTGGTCATTCCGCACATCTGCCGGCACCTTTGGGGGCCGGGACATCGTTTGTTACTTCCGTTCTCCGCACTGCTCGGCAGTAGTTTTCTGATCATCGCTGATGCCATCGCCCGTAGTCTCTATGCCCCGGCAGAAATCCCGGTGGGCGTAGTCACGGCATTACTGGGCGCGCCATTTTTTCTTTATCTGTTACGGCGTAAGGGAGGGGATTTATGATTCAGATCAACAACCTCTCCTTCTCTTTTGCGACTACAGAAATATTCAACGGCCTCAACTTCAGTGTCAACCGAGGGGAAATCCTTTCGATCATCGGCCCGAATGGTTGTGGCAAATCGACCTTGCTACGCTTACTCCGTGGCAGCCTCAAAGCGCAAGCGGGTGAAATCCTCTGGGAGGACGTCCCGGTTGGCCAGATTTCCGCCCGAGAGATGGCTCGCAAAGTTGCGGTGGTTCCCCAATCGTCCGCCATTTCCTTTCCCTACAAGGTGCGTGACCTCGTTGCCATGGGACGCTATCCGCACCGACAAAACCTGCTCAGTTTTCAGGGTAAAGCCGACCTGCATGCGATTGAACAGGCACTGGTTTTGACCGATATCCTTCCTCTGGCAGAGCGCCCGGTCACGCAATTAAGCGGTGGAGAGCTGCAGCGCGTTCTGCTGGCGCGGGCGTTAGCGCAAAACGGCTCAGTGCTGTTTCTGGATGAGGCGACCAGCCATCTGGACATCGATCACCGCATGGAGCTGACAGAATTACTGATACGCTTAAATCAGGAACAGCAAACGACCATTGTCCAGATCAGTCACGATCTCGATCTGGCCGCCGCCATCTCCCAGCGCATCCTCATGTTGACCGAACATGGCAACATTGCAGCGATCGGCTCACCTGAGAAAGTGATGACCGCCGCCAACCTGCAACGGGTTTTCCGAGTCGATGTCAAGGTCGACAGCAACCCCTTCACCGGAGCTCCGCAAATAGTGCCATTGATCAACAGTTCAACGCACCAGCTGGAGGGCCTTAATATTCACCTGATCTGCGGTGGTGGCAGTGGAAAAAACCTGCTGCGCCGACTCCATCTGGCTAAAGCAGGGGTGACCGCTGGCCCCCTGAACCGGGGAGATTCAGACGAAGCCGTTGCTACAGTCCTTAATATTCCGGTTGCACAAGAAGTTCCGTTCAGCCCGTTTGCAGAAAATACTCTGACAGCAACGGAACAGTTAATCGAGAACGTGGACGTACTTATTATCACAACTCAATGGTGGGGTGCAGGCAACCTCCCCTGCCTCGATCTGGCAGACAAAGCAATCCAGCAAGGAACACCTGTTTACTTGCTCGCGCAACAACAGAAGCAGGACTATACGGGCGGAAAGGCGTGGGGGAAAATCCAACAATTACAACAGCAAGGCGCCAAAGCCATCCGCAATGAAGATCATTTACTCGACGAACTTTCTAAGCGGCCAGAATATCAACATAGTATTTGACAAAAATTCAGGCGCTCCTCGTATACCCATGATTAATTAATGAAAAAAAATGGTTTGATTATTCTTCCCATTTTCAATAAACGCCAAACAGTGTTATTTTTATGGTAGAATTACACTTCAACCCTTACTTTTATTCTTTAAGTAGCTCAACACCCTAACAGGAGGAGAAATTCATGAGATTTACGAAAACTCTGGTTCTGGTTCTCAGTCTTTGCTTGATGTTGGTCTCTTTTGCCCATGCGGGTAAAGACCTGGATGCAGTCAAAAGCAAAGGATTCATTCAAGCCGGTGTTAACGGCTCTCTCTTCGGCTTCGGAATGCCTGATGCAAAAGGTAAC
>JASJGT010000337.1:0-6910 GCA_033791405.1 Desulfuromusa sp. | reverse complement strand
TGCACAGGTTAAAGCAATGAAGCAGGTTGCCGGTACTCTGCGCCTGGCTCTGGCTCAGTATCGTGAAATGGCTGCTTTTGCCCAGTTCGGTTCAGATCTTGATGCAGCAACTCAAGCACAGCTGAATCGTGGAGCACGTCTGGTTGAGATCCTCAAGCAGGGTCAATACAAGCCGCGTCCGGTTGCCATTCAGGTTTTAGCCATCTATGCTGCGAATAACGGTTACGTTGATGAATATCCAACCACCGCTGTTTTGAGATACGAAGCTGAAATGATTGCATTTATGGAAGCTCAGCATGCTGATATAATCAAGGATTTGACCGCAAAGAATGTTCTTGATGATGACCTGGAAGGTCGGGTCAAGTCCGCTCTTGTAGAGTTTAAAGATCAGTTTGTAGTCTGATACGATAAAGGTTTGGACAGATGCCAAGTCTGAAAGATATAAAAAAACGGATCGGCTCGGTAAAAAATACCCAGCAGATCACTAAAGCGATGAAGATGGTCGCTGCGGCTAAACTACGTCGTGCCCAAGAGGCTGCCGTTTCTGCTCGTCCCTACGCGGAGAAGCTACAAACGGTGATGTCACATCTGGCGCAGCGTGAAGAAGCCGATGCCCATCCGCTGCTCAGTCAACGTGGTACTGAGCGAGCCTTGGTCGTATTGATGACGGCTGACCGTGGTCTTTGCGGTGGCTTCAATGCGAATGTTTCGAAAGAGGCTGAGCGCTTCATTCGAAATAACGAGCAGGGTTTTGATGCTATTGACCTGATGATTATTGGTCGAAAGGGTCGGGATTTTCTCAAAAATCGTGTCGGGGATCATATCACCAAGGTTCATGAGAACATTACTACTGATGCAACCTATAAAACTGCACAACTGATTGCTCAGGAAGTTGTTGCTGATTACAGCAAAGAGAAATATGACGCTGTTTATGTCCTCTACAACGCCTTCCAGAGTGCCATTGTTCAGAACGTGACGCTGGAGCAGGTGCTGCCGATTGAGCCGAAGGAGACTGATGCTGAAGCAGCTGACGCCATCGACTATATCTATGAACCGGATAAGGGCGGCGTCCTTTCGGAGATACTGCCGAAGATGGTCGAAGTGCAGCTTTTCCGCGGCCTGCTGGAATCGAATGCCTCTGAGCAGGGTGCCCGGATGTCTTCGATGGATAGTGCCAGCCGGAATGCTGCAGAGATGATCGACAAACTGACGTTGCAATATAACCGTGCCCGTCAGGCGGCGATCACCAAAGAATTGATGGAAATTATCTCTGGTGCAGAATCGATTAAATAACAACAAAATTGCAGACATACAAGAGCTCATCCCATTGGGATAAGAATGAAAGGTTTGGTTATGAACAAGGGTAAGATCACACAGGTTATTGGTCCTGTCGTAGACGTCGAATTTGAACCGGGCAAGCTACCTGAAGTTTACCATGCTGTTAAGATCACCAATCCCTCTTTGGGGGATGGAGAGTTGAACCTGGTTTGTGAGGTTGCTCTGCACTTGGGTGAAAACACGGTTCGCACCATTGCAATGGATTCTACAGACGGTCTCGTTCGCGGTCAGGAAGTTATAGATACTGGTGACCAGATCATGATGCCTGTTGGTTCTAAGACTCTTGGTCGAATCATGAACGTTGTTGGTGAGCCGGTTGATGAAATGGGTCCTATTGAAGCCGACAAGGCTTGGAATATCCACCGCCCGACACCAGAATTTGTTAATTTGTCAACCAAGGTTGAAGCCTTTGAAACCGGGATCAAGGTTGTTGACTTGCTCGCTCCCTACTCTCGCGGCGGTAAAATCGGCCTGTTTGGTGGTGCCGGCGTTGGTAAGACCGTTCTGATTATGGAACTGATCAACAACATTGCCCAGCAGCATGGTGGTTTTTCGGTTTTTGCCGGGGTTGGTGAGCGGACCCGTGAAGGTAACGATCTATGGGAAGAGATGAAAGAGTCGGGTGTTCTTGAAAAGACCGCTCTGGTCTATGGCCAGATGAATGAGCCTCCAGGAGCCCGTGCTCGTGTTGCTCTGTCTGCCCTGACGGTTGCCGAGTACTTCCGTGATGAAGAAGGTCAGGACGTTCTGCTGTTTATTGATAACATTTTCCGTTTTACCCAGGCGGGTTCAGAGGTTTCAGCGCTGCTTGGTCGGATCCCTTCGGCTGTTGGTTATCAGCCAACCCTTTCCACTGAGATGGGTGAGCTGCAAGAGCGAATTGCCACTACCGATAAAGGTTCCATCACTTCGGTTCAGGCAATCTATGTTCCTGCTGATGACTTGACTGACCCTGCACCAGCAACGGCCTTTGCTCACTTGGATGCGACCACCGTTCTTTCGCGTCAAATTGCTGAGCTTGGTATCTACCCTGCGGTTGACCCACTCGATTCCACCAGCCGGATTCTTGATCCGCAGGTTATCGGTGAGGAGCACTACAAAGTTGCCCGTGACGTACAGTTCGTTCTCCAGCGTTATAAGGACTTGCAGGACATCATCGCTATCCTTGGTATGGATGAACTTTCCGAGGAAGACAAACTGGCTGTTGCTCGTGCTCGGAAGATCCAGCGCTTCCTCTCACAACCATTCCATGTTGCTGAAGCTTTCACCGGATCTCCTGGAAAGTATGTTGAGTTGAAAGATACCATTAAGGGCTTTCAGGAAATTCTGGATGGCAAGCATGATGCTTTACCGGAGCAAGCTTTCTATCTGGTTGGTACCATTGAAGAAGCAATTGAAAAAGCTCAAAGTATGGCAGCTTAAACGACCACTTGGTCTAGCTTTAAGATAAAGGACAGTCGTGATGGCTGAAACATTAAAACTGGAAATGGTCACCCCTTATAAACGGGTCCTCGCAGAAGACGTTGATGAAATCACTGCTCCTGGATTTGTAGGTGAACTGGGTATTCTCCCTGGTCACACTCCATTATTGACAACGTTAAAGGTCGGTGACCTCACTTACAAAAAAGGGAAAGAGCTCTTTCATATTGCTGTGAACTGGGGTTATCTTGAAGTAGAAAATGATACCGTCACAGTTCTGGTCGATACGGCTGAAAAAGCGGATGATATCGATTTAGCTCGTGCGAAGGCAGCATTGGGACGGGCAGAAGATGCTCTCAAAATATTACCGCATGACGACAAAAAGTATATGATCATGGAAGCGGCACTGCAGAGAGCGCTGATTCGAATTCAGGTGGCAGGCAAAGGTTAAAAATACCAGGTTTGCTTATTACTACGGTTATTATGGGCACCTCTTATGGGGGTGCCCTTTTTTTGTATCAACACCAATGGGGAGAACAGTCATTGAAATAAGTTGACTTTCCGCTTACATTGAGATTAATTAACAGATCAGGTGTGTTTATACACTATATTATGTGTTGTTTTTAAAGGTTAGGAGAGATATGGCAACCCAACAGATAACTACAAAATTTACCTGTCTTACTATTACTGCAGGCTACTTTATCGTCAGCGGCCTTTGGGCTCTGGTTTCCAATAAAATTTTTGCTGCAATATTAAATCAACCTGCTCTCGCAGAGCAATCTGCAGGTCCTGGTTATTGGTTCTTTATTTCCCTATCGTCCGGGATGCTTTATTGGTTACTGCGTTATTGGGAAGTTGCAATCGATGTCTCCCAGGATTCTTTACAAAAGGTCAACCGTGAACTCAGAAGTTTCAGCGCTTGTACCAAAGCAATGACCAGGATTGATGATGAATTTGAATTGATGGAAGAGATTTGCCGCATTTGTGTTGAAGTCGGTGGCCATAAAATGGCTTGGGTAGCTTTTGGTGAGGATAATCCAGAGAAAAATTTACGCCCAGTGGCACATTGGGGGGCAGATGGTTGTTATTTAGAGACTTTAAGTGCCAGCTGGGCTGATACGGAGCGTGGTCGTGGCCCAGCTGGAACCAGTATTCGGACCGGAAAAATAATTGTATTTCATAATATCTTGACCAATCCTTTATTTCGTCCTTGGCGTGATGCGGTAGCAGAATATGGCTATACTTCCTGTATTGCATTGCCTCTGGTTATTGATGGTAAAGCTTTTGGTAGTTTGGTGATCTTTGATGAAAAGTCCCATGCGTTTAACGCTGAAGAAGCAGAATTGTTAGAAGAATTAGCCGGGGATCTCTCTTATGGTATTCAAGGATTGCGTCTAAAGGAAAAAAATACGCGCGAGATCGAAGAACGTTTTATGTTGGCGACGGTTATGGATCAGACTTCAGATGGGGTCATTACCTTTGATGCTGATGGGGTCATACAATATATCAATCCTAGCTTTGAGCGACTCTGTGGTGTCCCGGCAGAAGAGGGTATTGGAATCAGTGTCCATGACTTTGAATGCTCGAGACGAAACCCAATATTTTATCAAGCTATGTTGAAAGTTTTTGCGACAAATGAAGATCTACTTGGCCACTTTGTAAATAAAAAAAGAGATGGAACCGAATATGATGTGGACGCCCGGGTTGCTCCTGTTTTTGGTGGTTCTGGACAGGTTGTTCGTTATGTGGCAACGATTCGTGATGTCAGTGAATCCACTGGATTGCAACGGCAGCTTCGGCAGGCGCAAAAAATGGAGGCTATGGCGACACTATCAGGGGGGATTGCTCATGACTTTAACAACATTCTGGCAATCATCATTACCAATATGGAGATGACCCTTGAGGATGTCCCTGAAGATAGTCCCTTGTATGGTTCTCTGGAGTTAGTTCTTAAGGCGGGATTAAGAGGGAAAAATTTGGTTAAACAGTTTATGACCATCAGTCGTCAGAGTGAACAACCAGAAAAAATTGTTCAAATTGGGGAGATTATAGAAGAGTGCTATTCCTTGTTACGCTCAACTCTTCCAACAACGATTGAATTGCGTAAGAACATTGATACAGAATCAGGGCTTATTGCCGCAGATCCAACCCAAATCAATCAGGTTATTATGAATCTCTGTACCAATGCTGGTGATGCCATGCATAAAAAGGGGGGGATTTTAGATATCAGCTTGAGTGATATCCAAATATCAGCTGAAGATATTGTCCGCTATCCGGGTCTGCATCCAGGGAATTTTATTAAATTAATCGTAGAAGATACAGGGGATGGGATGAGTCGGGAGGTTATGGATAGGATATTTGATCCATTTTATACAACAAAAACACAAGGAAAAGGGACAGGGTTGGGTCTTTCAATTGTCCACAGTATTGTCAAGAACCATCGGGGAAATATCTCAGTTGACAGTATCATTGATGTTGGCACAATCTTTACGATTCTTTTCCCCAAGGTTGAGATGCGGGATAGTGATAATGAAGACGTTGCGGCGGTAAAAATAGTGTCGGGACAGGGACGTATCCTGTTTGTTGATGATGAAGTCGATTATGTTGCGGGAATGAAAAGGGGGCTGGAACGTTTGGGCTATTTGGTTACGGCGGAAACGGATTGTCGAAAAACTCTGGAGCTGTTTGGAGAGAACCCGGATGCTTTTGATCTGTTGATTACTGATCAGACCATGCCACATATGACCGGAGTGACGTTGGCGCAGGAAATTCTCAAAATTCGACCTGATCTTCCTATCGTCCTTTGTTCCGGTTCTTCCCCAGAGAGCGATACTGCAGTGAGCCCGGCTAAAGCGAAAGCAGCAGGAATTAGTGAGGTGTTGATGAAGCCAGTTGAAAGAAGCGAAATTAATCGTGTGATCCTGCGATTACTTGATTTGGAATCGGACTAATCCCGCGAGGAAAAGATGGCAAAGATACTGATTGTAGATGATGAAGAAATGATGTGCGCTACCCTCTCAACGTTGGTTGAGCGGAAAAAGCACGTTGCCACCAGCGCTATGACGTTGAGAGAAGGGATTGAGCTTGCTGCTAACGGAGATTTTGATGTGGTCTTTCTTGATGTCAAAATGCCCGATGGTAATGGCTTAGATGCTCTACCAACAATAGAAGCAAGCCCATCAAATCCGGAAGTGATCATTATGACTGGATTTGGTGATCCAAATGGCGCTGAGCTGGCAATAAAATGCGGAGCTTGGGACTATATAGAAAAAGGATTTTCTATCAAGGAAATCACCCTTTCTCTGGAAAGGGCATTGCAGTACCGTACAGAAAAACAAGAAGCTCAACACAAACGGAAACCTGTCCAACTAAAAAGGGAAAATATTATTGGCAGCAGTCCGGCATTGAATAACTGTCTGGATCTGGTGGCACAAGCCGCCGAGAGTGATGCAAATATTTTTATTACGGGAGAAACCGGGACGGGGAAAGAATTATTTGCCCGAGCGATCTATGAGAACAGTTTGCGCAGCAAGGAGGACTTTGTTGTCGTAGATTGTACTTCTTTGCCAGAAACGTTAGTTGAAAGCCTTTTATTTGGTCATGAAAGGGGGTCTTTTACCGGTGCTGACCGGGCCCAGAATGGTTTAGTTCGGCAGGCAGACAATGGGACACTTTTTCTCGACGAGGTTGGTGAGTTACCGATGACGTTGCAGAAATCGTTTCTTCGGGTTCTCCAGGAACACCGCTTCCGACCTGTGGGAGCCAATAAAGAGGTCGAAAGTAATTTTCGTTTAATTGCGGCAACCAACCGGGATCTTGATGCGATGGTGGAGACCGGTGAATTCCGTAGTGACCTGTTATTCCGCCTCCGTACCTTCATCATCGAATTGCCTCCTCTACGGGAGCGGCGTGAAGATATTCAGGAATTGGCGCGATATCATATTGATAAATTTTGTAATCAGTTCGGTTTGCCCTCGAAAGGGTTTTCTCCTGAATTTTTAGAAACATTGATCAGCTATCCGTGGCCCGGAAACGTACGAGAATTTGTTAATACCCTAGAGAGAGGTCTGACCACGGCACGTTTTGATCAAACTCTCTATCCTAAACATCTTCCCAGTCATATCCGGGTACACGTCCGCCGAGCTGAAATGGA
>JASJGT010000336.1:0-7543 GCA_033791405.1 Desulfuromusa sp. | reverse complement strand
TCATCCCACCGGTAAAGAAAGCCCCAGCTAAAAAAGCGGTCGCAAAAAAGAAACCGGCAGCAAAGAAAAAGGCTCTGGCAAAAAAAACGACTAAAAAAACGACCTGAATCATCAATAACATAGTATAATTTTATCGGTCGAACCATACAGGTTCGGCCGGTTTGCGTTTAATAGGAATAAAAATGGAAATTACCATTATCGGTGCCGGTTTGGCTGGATGTGAAGCAGCCTGGCAGGCAGTCCAAGAAGGCTGTCAAGTCAAACTGTACGAAATGAAACCAATCCAGTTTTCTCCGGCTCATCAAAGTGAGGGATTGGCTGAGCTTGTCTGCTCTAACAGCCTACGTGGTGCTGGGATGAATAATGCTGTCGGTTGCCTCAAGGAAGAGCTACGCTGGTGCGGTTCTCTATTTATCGAAGCGGCTGATGCTACGTCGGTTCCAGCTGGGGGTGCTCTGGCCGTTGACCGGGATGAATTCTCCAAATATATCAGTGATAGAATTACTGCAGAACCAAATATCGAGCTGATCCGTGAAGAAGTCATCAAACTGCCGATGGAAGGAACGACTATCCTTGCCAGCGGTCCCCTGACATCAGAGACCCTTTCTGCTGAACTAGCAAAGTTAACGGGTAGCGAGCATCTTTACTTTTATGATGCTATTGCGCCGATTGTTGAAGTTGATTCTATCGACTTTGATATTGCCTGGCGCGCTTCCCGTTATGACAAGGGTGGTGATGATTATATCAACTGCCCGATGAACGAAGAACAATACTTCACTTTTGTTCAGGAACTTGTTGATGCAGACAAGGTTGCCGGGCGCGAGTTCGAAAAACTGATCCATTTTGAAGGTTGTATGCCAATCGAAGAAATGGCCAGCCGCGGGGCACAAACTCTTTCATTCGGACCGATGAAGCCGGTCGGTCTGCCTGATCCAAAAACCGGGAAGATTCCCTATGCTGTTCTGCAATTACGCCAGGATAATCGTCACGCCTCACTGTTTAATCTGGTCGGATTTCAGACCCGTTTGACCTATCCAGAACAGAAGAGAATATTCCGTACCATTCCTGGACTGGAGAAAGTACAGTTTGCCCGGCTCGGCAGCATGCACCGTAATACCTTTATCAACGCGCCGGAATGCTTGACCGCATCGCTGCAATTTAAAGCAGCTCAAAATATTTATGCAGCAGGACAATTGAGCGGAGTTGAAGGTTATGTTGAATCAGCAGCCTGTGGTTTTTTAGCGGGAATTTTTGCCGCAACTCAACTTCGTGGCGAAACTATTTCTACGCCACCCAAGGAAACGGCACTCGGTTCCCTCTTGGGTCACCTGTCAGCAGCTGACAGCACAAATTTTCAACCGATGAACATAAATTATGGCCTTTTCCCCCCTTTGGAAGGACGTAAAATGAAACGTGCCGACCGACGCTTGGCCATGGCAGATCGAGCTCTTACTGCCCTCCCCCAGTGGTGGGAACCTATCTCTTCCAAGCGGGAGGAGAGACGATGAAAGATCAACTCATTCTGGCTTCCGCCTCACCGCGTAGGCGAGAGCTATTACAACAGATCGGTCTTGATTTTCAGGTTATCCCCAGTCAGGCAGAGGAACAGGTGCTGGATGGAGAGACACCGGAAGAACATGTCATCCGCTTAAGTCTCGATAAGGCTACCGAAGTTGCAAATCGGGAGAATGTATCAGGTCGCTGGTTCATCGGCAGTGACACTATCGTTCTGTGCGATGGACAAATTCTTGGCAAACCACAAGATGAAGCCGAAGCAGCAATGATGCTAAAAAAACTCTCAGGGCGGGAGCACCGGGTTCTTTCCGGCTATGCTATTATTGATCGACAGACCGGAGAACAACGCGCCGAAGCTGTCAGCACCAAAGTCTGGTTTCGTCAATTGACAGAAGGAGAAATCACAGGCTACATTGCCACTGGAGAGCCTGCCGACAAAGCAGGAGCCTACGCAATCCAAGGACTTGGAGTCTGTTTTGTTGCTAAGATTGAAGGGAGCTACACCAATGTTGTCGGCCTACCTCTATGCAAGCTGACACTGGCGATGAAAGAGCTGGGAGTGCCGTTGTTGATATGATTTTTGTGGAGCAAAACTGATGAACGATATTGCCGCTAATCTTGCTAAAATCCACGACCGGATTGATAAAGCCTGTCAAAAAGCTGGCCGCAACTCTGAAAAAGTCAGGCTGATTGCTGTCTCCAAAGTGAAACCGGCTGAGTTGATTGAAGAAGCCTATCTCTCTGGCCAGAAACTTTTCGGTGAAAGTTATGTTCAGGAATTTCGTGACAAAGAACCATTAGTTGGATCACCAGTCCAATGGCATTTTATTGGTGGACTGCAAAGTAACAAGGTTAAATACCTCCGTGGTAACGTCGCAATGATCCACTCCGTCGACCGCCTCTCTCTTGCTGAAGAGATTGACCGGCAATGGGGGAAAAGTGATAGGGTTGCTGAAATCCTGCTGCAAGTGAATGTTGGCGATGAATCAACCAAATCAGGTTGTGCTCCAGAAGATTTGGAACAGTTGGTACGCGCGGTTGCCCAACTACCCAATCTGAAAGTCTGCGGCTTGATGTGTCTACCACCCCATTCTGACGACCCTGAGCAGGTACGCCCTTTTTTCAGGCAACTGCGCGAACTCTCTGAACAGATCAACAAATTACACCTTCCCGGCGTTGAAATGACGGAACTTTCAATGGGGATGAGTGGAGATTTTGAAGTTGCTGTGGAAGAAGGTGCAACCTTGGTCAGGGTTGGAACAGCCATCTTTGGCGCACGAATTAAAAAGGTTTGAAATGAAAAATATAAATTATCTTCTCTTTGACCTTGATGGCACTCTGGTCGATTCGGTTCCCGATCTCACCATTTCTCTCAACCTGCTCCGTGCAGAATTGGACTGTTCACCACTAGCGAAAGAACAGGTTGCCAATATTGTCGGTGATGGCGTCACTATTCTGGTAAAACGTGCACTTGGAAAAGAGCTCTATCAACCTGCCCACCGAGACAGGTTTATGCAATTATACGACGAACATCTGCTCGACAACACCCGTTGTTATCCTGGGATTGAAGAACTCCTAGACAAATATCCAGCAGACAAAATGGCCATTGTCACCAATAAGCCCTATCAATTGACCATGAAACTGCTTGATGGACTGAACCTGACCAGACACTTTAAAATGATCGTTGGTGGTGACAGCTTTGCAGAAAAAAAACCTCATCCCCTCCCGGTGATCAAAGCCCTGGAAGGTCTGTCCGCGGACCCGAAACAAGCGGTCATGATCGGTGATCATCATACTGATCTTTATTCCGGCCGCGACGCAGGGACAGCAACCTGTTTCTGTGCCTACGGAATGGGACACAGCAATGGTCTGATATCTGATTTTCATGCAGAACAATCAACCGATCTTCTACAGCTGTTTCCCGGATCAACTTTTGACTGAGAAGAATCTGACCACTCGGGAAATTGCTTTTTTCTTTTTCCCACTGGTTCTCAATGTCCAGTTGATGAGTATTTCCCATACCGTCATCAATGGTGCCCTGGCAAGGCTTGACGATTACATCACTGCCCTGGCTGGCATATCTGTTGCGCTGGTGGTGCACCTGTTCATCGCTTCCCCGTCGTACCAAAATCATACCATAACCATCGCCATGGTTCGCGGTCGAAAGTCATTGATCGGGGTCTTGATATTTATTGGTCTGGTTGCCATTTACGTTGCTGTGATGTTGTCTTTGATCGCCTTTACCCCGCTTGGGGATTTCGTCCTGATTAATATCCTTGGAACCCCTGCCGAAGTTGCTGTAGAGGCGAAAAAAGCTCTATACATATTAGCCTTCCTCCCTTTTTTTACTGGCATCCGTGGCTTTTGCCAGGGGCTGATCATCCGCGCCCGAAAAACCAGCCTGGTTTCATTCGCCACCGGAGTCCGAGTGGTGGCGCTATTTGGATTTCTCTCAATTGGACACAAGTGGTTTTACGGTGCTCAGTTTGGGGCTTTTGCCCTGGTCAGCTGTGTTGTAACAGAAACACTGGTCATTTCCTGGCTAGCCTGGAAAACCGGGCTACCGCAGAATCAGGGAGAAACAGAGAAAACCACCAGGGAAGTCTTACGCTACTCTTTTCCACTCGCCTATTCATCCTGTCTGCAACAAACGATTCCATTACTGATCAGTTCAATTATTGGTAGACTGCATGATGGAGCTCTGGCTCTGGCAGCTTTTGGAGTAATCCGGGGATTCTTATTCCTGCTGGCCGGACCGATGCGCAACCTGCAACAAGCTTATCTGACTCTGGTCAAGACGATGGAAGATAACCGTACCTTGCTCCGCTTCAGTCTCATTATCTCCCTATGTCTTGGATTTTTAGTACTATTAACGGCAGGTCCTCTGAATCAATTTATGCTCGGACAACTGCTCGGAGTGGAAATCGATTTACGTCACTATCTGCAATTGCCACTCGCGGCTTGCTCAGTTTTCCCATTCTTTTATGGGCTGACCAACCTGCTGCGTGGCTGGTTTGCTGGAGCCGACCAGACTGGACAACTTGGACGCTCTACCCTATTAAAAAGTGGATTTCTCTTGGTTCTCTGGTGGCCCCTTGTCGCCTGGCAACCACCCGTTTCAGGAATTGCCATCGCCATCGGCTTGTTATTGGCTGCGGAGATGCTTGAATCTTTCTATCTCTACCATCAGCGCCAACACCAGTCTGAAAAGATTCGTCATGCTGCACCACTTTGAAAAAGGTGCCTCAACATATAAAATCTTACTTCAGAGAGAGGTTGTATTTTGCCAGCAAAATCTATTCAGGCTCCGGGATCGGTCGTTGTCATTCGCCCTCACCGGTTCCTTTCAAATCCAGAGACAGCACTGGATAACGCATTTCAGAAAGCTGACGGCAATCGCACAGCAAAACAGACGGCGGAAGATGCCCACCGCGAAGTCAGTGAAGCTGCTGAACGTCTTGAGAAGGAAGGTGTCCGGGTTCATATCTTTGAGGATCGGGGAGAAAATAAAACTCCCGATTCGGTTTTCCCCAACAACTGGTTCAGCACCCACCCCGGCGGTCATATCGCTATCTACCCCATGTACGCCCCAAGTCGAAGACGGGAACGCCGCTACGATATTCTAGAAATGTTGAAAGCGGAATATCGGGTTCAGGATATCATCGACTACTCATGTCTGGAATATGACGATATTTTCCTTGAGGGAACGGGAGCGATGGTTCTTGATCAGATCGACCGGGTCGCCTACACCGCCCGTTCTAATCGTGCCGATGCGATTGCACTGGAACGTTTCTGCACCCATTTCAATTTTGAACCGATGGCATTCGATGCAGTCGATTCACAGGGGCACTCCGTCTACCACACGAATGTTATTATGTGCATCGGTACCGACTTTGCCATGGCCGGGTTTGAGATGATGACAGACAAATTGCGCCGCAATGAAATCTATGCCCGACTTCAAGGAATGGGGCGCGACGTGATCGAACTAACGACACAGCAAATTGACGAATTTGCCGGAAACGCCATCGAACTTTACGCGAAAGATCGGAGAATCCTTGCTATATCGACCCGGGCAGCAGCATCATTGCGACCGGAACAAAAAAAGATCATCGAAAGATCGGCTGATATCATCCCCCTCTCGGTCCCGACGATTGAACTTGCAGGAGGCTCTATCCGCTGCATGCTGGCTGGAATCCATCTGTCAAAAAGATAGGGGCGGTACAAATTGGCTTTTCGGTAGAAAACAAAGCTCGATTATGGTTAAATGCCGCCTTCAAAATAGAAATGTCCAGTATCTCTAAAAGGAGTCACATTATGTATAGTTGTTCTGATCTGAAAAAAGGGCTTAAATTACTGATTGATGGTGATCCACATGTCATTGTTCAGTACGATTTCACTAAGCCGGGAAAAGGTCAGGCTCTGTACAAATGCAAACTTCGCAACATGATTACCGGATCTCTGTTTGACCGCACTTATCGTAGTGGTGAATCTTTTGCACCAGCCAGTTTAGAAGAACGCGATATGCAGTATCTCTATCAAGACGATAGTGGCCACGTCTTTATGGATAAAAAATCCTACGAACAAGTTATCCTCACTGAAGCAACTCTTGGAGACGATAAATATTTTCTGGTCGATAATATGGATGTAGAAATCCTGATGTATGGTGAGCGAGCCATCGGTATCAGCCTGCCGATCTTTGTCAACCTGCGCGTCACTCAATCCGACCCGTGGGTCAAAGGTGACACCGCTGCCGGGAATAACAAACCAGCAACAGTAGAGACCGGCTATACCCTGCAGGTTCCCTCCTTTGTCGATGAGGGAATCCTGATTCAAATTGACACCCGTACCGGAAACTATGTGACTCGCGTCAAAGAATGATGGCGTCGCAAAAAGTCCGCCCCACGGTGTTGTAGCGTTTTTTCAAGACCTCGACATACAGCAGTATGTCTTCATTCTCGAAAAAACACTACGCCTTGTTGGACAAAATTTTTGCTTAACCATCTGTTTAATGCTTTAGAAACCATCAAAAAGTAAAGTATGGAACCAAACTGGCAACTGGCTCGTAAACGGCCAACTCTGGAAAAGCGAGCCCGGATCATCCAACAGATCCGGGCTTTCTTTGTTGAGCAGAATTTTCTTGAAGTCGAAACACCACATCGCATTCCCGCCAATGCCCCAGAACTCCACATAGATGCTATTCCCTCCAAAGACTGGTTTTTACAAACATCTCCTGAGCTCTGTATGAAACGTTTATTGGCTGCGGGAGATGATAAACTATTTCAGATTTGTCGTTGTTGGCGTGCCGGCGAACGAAGCAAAACCCACCTCCCCGAATTCACAATGTTGGAATGGTATCGCAGTCATTGCGATTACCATCAATTGATGGACGACTGCGAAGCTCTTTTTCTTTATCTGAGCTTGGATCAAAAAATAATCTGGCAGAATCAAACTATTGACTTATCTCCCCCCTGGCAACGGATGACAATTACTGAGGCTTTTTCACAATTCAGCTCTATTCCACTGGAGACAGCACTTGCGACTGATGAATTTGATTCGGTCATTGCTTTGGATATTGAACCGAAGCTACCCACTAATAGTCCAATCTTTCTCACTGAATACCCCTGTAAACATGCTGCTCTGGCAAGGAAAAAACCGTCAGACCTTCAGGTGGCAGAACGCTTTGAGTTGTACATTGGTGGCTTGGAGCTTGCCAACGCCTTTTCAGAGCTGACCGATCCAGTGGAACAACGACTACGATTTTCTGAAGAAGAGTTACAACGGCTTAAAAAAGGCAAAATCCCCTACCCAAGCCCAGATTCATTTCTTAAAGAGCTTGCGACCCTTTCTCCTTCAGCAGGGATTGCACTCGGCATTGATCGTCTGATAATGCTGTTCTGCGACAAAAACAAGATAGATGAGGTTGTCAGTTTTACGCCGGAACAGCTTTAAAATCCCCAGCAGCAAACAATAATATTTAGAAAATAGGCCTAGGCAATGTCGAATGTCGACATTGCCTAGGAGACAAAAA
>JASJGT010000335.1:0-32789 GCA_033791405.1 Desulfuromusa sp. | reverse complement strand
CACGGAGTCAAGCTTAAAGTCGACTTGACCCGCTCGTTCCTTTAATCGATTTAGCTTTAATCGGGCAAACACCTGTCCACCAAAAACATTCTTTTCCCCCAATAGCTGTAAATATGCGGGAATAGCTTCTGGCTTGAGGGCGCTGCCTGCTAATTGGACTTCGTGCCCGCCACGTAGCAGGCTGATTCGCTGCAGCCAGATTCCTTGTTGAGGATACCGAGCCAATCCCTCCAATGACGCCAGAATAGTCCCATTATTCTCAGGATCCTGTTTGGAAAAATAATTGAGTGCTTTCCTTTGCCCCTGTAATTCCTGCTCCAAGCGCCGAATTTTTTCCTGCAATAGGGCACTTTTTTCACGCACGGGATTTTGTTTCTCCAACTCAATAACCCGCATATTGATAAGCTGATGCTGGTCGCGCAAATCATCAGCCTGAACTTGCATCGACTTTGCCTGCCAATAACTATAGAGACCAACCAACGCCAGGCAGACAGCAACAGCAACTAGAAGTAACCCTGACTGACGGCTCTGAAACGGTTCAGGTTTATCGATCAATACACCTTGATATAAATTAATCTGCTGACGCATCAATTGTTCTCCTGCCGTAAAGCACCACCAATCGCCAACAAATGACGATTTAACTGAATCTGGTCGCTCTCTTCGGCAACGGCCAAAACACCCTCAAAACTTAAAGATTCAACCTTAGTTGCTAGATAATCATTTAAATAGCTGATGACAGCCGGAATCTCTCGTTGTGTCTGAGCAACTAACAAACGGGAAACCATCGGCAAATGAAAGGTACTTTCGCAATAATCAAAAGAACGTTGGATCTCCAGTACGATGGTATCAAGTTGTTCCGTCAATGCTTCATAATCACCGTCAGCGAAAGGAATCAGGTCTTCCATCCCGCTACTGAGCCACCGAACCAGGTAAAGTGTCCCTTCACGGACAATAACCAGGACCCCGCTCTTCTCAAGTAACAACAGCATTGCTACTCCTCGG
This sequence comes from Desulfuromusa sp., assembly GCA_033791405.1. Taxonomy (GTDB): domain Bacteria; phylum Desulfobacterota; class Desulfuromonadia; order Desulfuromonadales; family Geopsychrobacteraceae; genus Desulfuromusa. Next base: position 31,787 of record JASJGT010000335.1, on the reverse strand, counting down.
TCATCATCGGCAAATAATTCACAAATATTACGCAAAGCTAACTCTGGAATATCGATTGACTCAAGAGACAGGTTGCTCTGTTCAATTAGCTGAACCCGATCACGTAAAAGCTTCTGTTGAGCAGAGACAACATAGGTCAGTGGTTTTTTTTCGCTGCCAAAAGGGGCAACTTCAAAGAGGTCAATAACAGCCTCTTCGGGAGGGTAATCAATCCGCTCACGAATTTGCCAACGTGCGGCATCACGGCGTTCACTGTCCGGCAACGCAGCCATTTCCGCCTGGTTCGTTTGATAGGAATCAGCTGACAACACAACAACACAGCGGGAATTCTGCAAATGCTGTTGATGCACAAGCTGCTCCAAAGCGCTATTACGTTCTTCCACAGAAGAGAATGTCTCACGCTCTACAAACTGCAGAGCGGCCTGCCCCGTCTGATCACGCTTGACACTGGCAACACTTATTCCATCGCTCTCAAGATACAGAGAAATGGTGGCACCATTCGCCTTACCTTTACTGGAAAAAATCCCCAGAACAGCCTCCCCTTAAAAAATTTTATTTTGTGTTTATTAATGTTCTGGTGAATTAAACATCATTATAAATTAATAATCAACAAAAAAAGACAGCCAAAGCTGTCTTTTTTTCTAAACCAATATTTATAACTACTTAAAACTGTAGATATTTTATTTCTGCTAAAGTTTATCTGCCTGATCAGCTAGATAAGAGGCAACTCCTTTTTCGTCAGCAACCATCCCCTCATCGCCCTTATTCCAACCCGCAGGACAAACTTCACCGTGATTTTCATAAAATTGCATGGCGTCAACCATCCGCAACATTTCGTCAATATTCCGGCCAAGCGGCAAGTCATTTACGACTTGGTGGCGAACAACACCTTCTTTGTCAATCAGAAATGAGCCACGCAGGGCAACGCCTGCTGGTTCAAATTCAACATCATAATCACGGCAGATTTCATGTTTAACATCAGCTACCATTGGATACTTCACAGAGCCGATACCACCTTTTTCAATAGCCGTATTGCGCCAAGCTGCATGGGTAAATTGTGAGTCAATGGAACAACCAAGAACCTGTACACCACGTTTTTCAAATTCAGCAATCCGGTGGCTGAAAGCAATCAGCTCAGTCGGGCAGACAAAAGTGAAGTCAAGAGGGTAAAAGAACAGGACAATAGGTTTCCCCTCATAATCAGCCAAGGTAAAATCATCATTTATGGAACCGTCGGCCATAACAGCCGGAGCACTAAAATTCGGGGCTTGCTTTCCTACCAGTACACTCATTGTTGAACTCCTTTTTTAAGTTTTTGGATTTCACGCATTTTAATGGCTAGATATGACTTGTCAAGTAATTATTACTATTTTAGTTATTTTTTATGGCTGCGTGGATGGCATTGATCGTAAACGTCCGTCAGATGGGAAAAACTAACTTTTGTATATTTTTGGGTTGTCGATAAGGAAGCATGTCCAAGAAGTTCCTGGATCACCCGTAGATCAGCGCCAGCATCAAGTAGATGGGTTGCAAATGAGTGACGCAGGGCATGTGGAGTAACATCAGTCGGCAAACCAAACTGCAACAAACGGCTCTTCAAATTGCGCTGCACACTGCGCGCAGTCAACCTTCCACCCCGCTGGTTAAGAAATAAAGCGTCGTTAAGAGCTAATGGCTTCCGTTCGACAAGATAGTTCTGCAAAGCAACACAAGCCTGGCTTCCAATTGGCAAAATTCGCTCCTTGCTCCCCTTGCCAAGGACCCGAACCTGATGATTCTCTAAATCAACAGCGCCGACATCAAGGCTGGTCAATTCTCCGACCCGCAATCCACAGGAATAGGTTAATTCAAAAATGGCCAGGTCACGCAACACCAGCAAGTACTGCCCGGAAGGAGACCGATCTAACAGATGGCCGACCTGTTCAGCACTGAGAACCTTAGGTAAATACTGCTCCCGGCGTGGCGTGGACAAAGCATCCACCGGAGAATCGGCAAGAACTCCCTCGCGCACCAGAAATCGAAAAAATACCTTTATCGCTGATAACTTGCGCGCAATGCTGGTTCGACCACACGATTTATGCAGTCGGGCAAGATATTGCCGTAACAACAACAGATCAATGTGTTCCAGCCAGCTTTCTTGTAAATCGAAGACTCCAGATTGTTGCAGAAAAGTTTGCAACTGTCGCAGATCTCGCAGATAAGCTTCAACCGTCCGCGGAGACAGGTTACGTTCAACCGCCAGATGTTGCTCAAATCGTTTTAAATACTGATCCACTGGATCTCCACAACATCCTGATTACTTGAATGATATCCCCAATCAATTGACGACTCCGCCCCAGCATGACATACTCACTGTAATCATAGCGGGGGAAATGAATACTGTCGAGAAGAACCCCGAACATTAGATGTAACAGCTTATTGTTCTGGAGAATATTACGTGATCACATATCTACTCTTCGTCTTGTTTATCATAGTAACTCTAGCCGTACTTGCCTTTGACCTGCTGGTGGTTCTCCTCAGCTACAGTATCTGCTGGTACGAATATTCAAACGCTAATCCAAGTTTGGTAAACAAAAGATTCAGCTGGAAAAATCTAAAACTGATTATAAAATTAATATGTCCCGAAGTTTTCTTTGACTTTATCTCCCTAGCTGCACTTCCTTTCGGGCTGTGGGCCAGAAACAACCAAGCCACACAGCGTGGAGAAACCCCGGTTCTATTACTCCACGGATTGTTAGTCAACCAATCCTGCTGGTTCTGGTTTAAGCGCCAACTCCGGCAACAGGGATTCAATAATATCGTCACCATGAACCTTTCTTCCTGGCACAGTGAGGAGGTTTTGTCCGAGTTAGTTGCAAAACGGGTCGATGAACTACGTCATCAACTTGGGGTCAACAAAGTTCACCTGGTCGGACATTCCATGGGGGGAGTTATTGCCCGAAATTATGTACAGCTGCGTGGAGGCAACGACAAGGTCGAACATTTAGTCTGCCTTGGTTCTCCCCATTATGGGTCAAAACTGGCGACATTCACTACCAACCCTCTTGGAAAACTGCTGATTCCAAATTCTGATTTTCTTCAGCGACTCAATAGTGCACCTATTCCGGAAAATGTCCATTTAACCAATATTTACACCAATAAAGACAACATGGTTCTGCCCAATTCCAATAATCACCTACCTTGGGGAGAAGCAATCGAGCTTGATGCCATGGGACATACCTCGCTGATTTATCGCAAAGAACCTATAAATGCGACAATTACAGCATTAAAAAAACTGCTCAATTCCCCAACTTAGGCACGTCCCATGTGCTGAAATCGTATCCAATAAAGGATTTATCCTTTTGCAATCCCCACCCAACCCAGAACATGCCCGAGTTTCTCTGCAGGGGTTGCAGACTTACAACCCTGTTGAAACTCTAACTGCGCTTGAAAAACTTCTGCAGCCGCTCGGTGGGATGCCCGCTTTTATCAAACCGGGGCAGAAAGTCCTGATCAAACCAAACCTACTCGCTGGAAAAACTCCTGACAAAGCAGTAACAACTCACCCTGAAATTGTCCGGGCAGTGATTAAACTCGCCCAAAAAGCTGGAGGGGAAGTGTCACTCGGAGATTCTCCCGGTATTGGCAGCCCTGAAAATGTTGCCCGGAAAAGTGGGATTCTTGCAGTTGTAGAAGAAACCGGCTGTCACTTTGTCCCTTTTGAAACATCGGTCACAATCCATCCAACCGGTGGAACTTTTCATCAATTTGAAGTTGCCCAAGAGGTTCTCGATGCGGATGTGGTCATCAACCTGCCAAAGCTGAAAACTCACCAGATGATGGGACTGACCTGCGGCGTAAAAAATATGTTCGGAGCTGTCGTTGGCCTGCGTAAACCTCGACTTCACCTACAAGCCGGGACAGATAAAGCATTCTTTGCCCTGATGTTGCTGGAACTTTGCGAAACTCTGGCACCGACATTGACCATTGTTGATGCAGTCATCGGTATGGAGGGAGAAGGGCCCGGTAGTGGTGACCCAGTACAAATTGGGGCACTGTTGGCTGGCAGTCATCCCCAGGCTGTTGATACTGTGGCAACAGAACTGGTCAGTTTACAAGCAGACCAAGTTTGGACCCAACAACAAGCCATTGCTACAAACCGCCCCTATACCCAGCTTAAACAGCTTGAGATCTTAGGCGATTCGCTGGAATCACTAAAAATCAAAAACTTCCGACCGGCAAAAATGACTGATGTCAACTTCGGCCTAAAGGGGGGGCTGAAACATTACTTAAGAAATTCCCTGACTGCACGACCTGAGCCGGATCATGATCTCTGCAAACGCTGCAATGACTGTGTCACTCACTGTCCTGCGGAAGCCATGAAAATAGAGCACAACACGTTGCAGATTGATTACAATCGCTGTATCCGCTGTTTCTGTTGTCAGGAGCTCTGTCCCCATGGTGCCCTGGCAACCAAGCAGGGAATTTTGTTGCGTCTGCACAGCTTTCTCCACAAAAAAAACTGACAAAATATCTTTGACCAGACATTCTTTTATAAGGTAAAAATTACAAATCAATCAATCCGGGATATCTAAACCATGAGTCAACAAATCAATATTCAGTATGATCTCAGTGAAAAGATCTGGCGAACTTTTTATAATGCTTATTACGCCTCAGACAAACGTTTTAAGCTTCGCTTCATCTATGGCACGGGTAGCTGGATTATTGGCGTTTGCGGTCTATTGGGGCTATTTGACAATAAACTGATTGCTTTTGGTATGATCGCCTTTGGACTCTACTGTGTATTTGCGAAACAGTATCTGGTCAATAAAGCGGTTAAAAAAATCAAAGTCAAACCACAATTTCCCGGTAAAATTGATTACTGCATAGATCAGGATAAAATTGCCGGGATCGAGCAAGAGAAAGAATTTGAATTTTCCTGGGAGACATTTTACGGCTATCGGGATGCAGTACCGGGGCTACTATTGTATCTCAAGGAGGCATCGTTCTTTTTCATCCCCAACGAAGCTATCTCCGCCGAAGACAAGCAGGAAATTATCAATATCCTGCGACTGAATAAAGTTAAGGATCTTGCAACAAAGTAAGGTCACAAATATTATCGATAAAAAAAGGCTCACAATTAATTCGTGAGCCTTTTCAATTGACTGTCATACAAATAGTGAATTAACGAACTTGAACAACTTCTTTCACTTCTGGAATCTGTTCCATCAGGTTGCGCTCAATACCCATCTTTAAAGTCATTGTCGACATTGGACAGGATCCACAAGCACCGGTCAGACGGACGCTGACAGTTCCATCCTCCGAAATATCTACCAGCTCAACATCGCCACCATCAGCCTGTAGAGTGGGACGGATTAAATCTAAAACTTCTGTGACACGTTCTTCCATCAGACTTCTCCTTCATAATTATGAGTTTATTGGTCAAGTATAAACGCTATACCGATCATATTGCAAGTTCTGTTATTATCTTCAATGATGAGTCAAATTCACGTCAAAAAGCGCCAGCTGGCATACGGATATCAGCGATACGTTGACTACAAAGAAGCTCCGGCGTAGCAACATTTTTCCCCTGAATAAGCACCTTGAAACTTTCACCCATTCCCCCTTCCGGCAAAATCAGAGTTTTTAAATTCATCCTTAACGCCTGAGCCTTCTTCGAGTCAGTTTCACGACTTTCGAGCTCAATTAACATTTCCAGAAAACCGAGACCCATTAAAAATTGGTACTGCTGACCAAAATAGAGAACATCTAATCCTTGCTGCCGACCCATATCCTGTAAAGTTGTGAAATCGATATGGGCTGTTATATCTTGATAGCCAATCCGCTGATAGGGATCTTCATTGGTTTGATGTTGATGATAACAGAGGAGGGTTCCGGCATGTCGGTAAGGGGCATAGAGTTCTTCAGCCAGATAACCGTAATCAATCGTCAGGACAAAACCACTCTTAAGGACAGTCGCAACACGTTGCATCCAGTCACAAGCGGCAAGGTTGACTTCGCAGCGATTCCCGGCCGCGGGTTCGATTCCAATCCGCTGAAAATACTCTTTGATCAGGTTGGTAGATAGGGGGCGCAGTTCTTCACAAAAGCCATCCTCGCCGTTAACAACATAAACTTCCTGCAATTCTCCGGCATGTTTTTCAATCAAATGAACCGGAAAAGCATCGACAAGCTCATTACTGACAAAACAACCCTCCATTCCCTGCAGATCCTCAAGATCACACCAGACTATTCGTCCGGCAGCAAGGTGCTGCTGTAATAATTGCCCTTGCCGCTGTCGATTATCCGGGCTGATTTCTATGAGCCGATACTCAAGATGGGCATAAAACTCCGGAAAGGTTTCTGCCAGAGCATCCAGGATATCAAGACAAAGATGCCCTTCACCTGCCCCTTGTTCGGCAATGATGAAGTCCCCTCGTCCCAACAATTGCCACATCTGCTCTAATTGCCGTGCAATCAGCCGCCCAAAACAGGAATGAACCGTGGACGAAGTAAAAAAATCACCCCTTTTTCCGATCCGGGTACGCTCGGCAATATAATAGCCATATTCAGGATGATAAAGAGCCTGTGACATAAACTCTGCAAAAGGAATTCCAGCTGCTGAATCAATTTGTTGTTGCAATTCTAAAACTAACTCTGATTTTTGGTTTTCAGACATAACCTATCCACTATGGTTAAAATAAGCAGCGGAATTATAGCCAGCCACTAAAGCAAAGACAAGGGATAAAACCACTACAAACGCTTGAACTTGAAGGTGATTCATGTCATTATCGGTCGCCGTATAAAAACAATACTTACAGAGGATCAACTTACATATTTAATTTGGAGAGAGTCTATGGCGATCATTACCATTTCCCGGGAGATGGGCAGCGGTGGCATCCCAATTGTCCATCAGATTGCAGAGGAACTTGGCTACACTCTGGTCGACGGTGATGTCATTAGTGAAGCTGCTGAGGATTACGACCTTTCTCAGGAAGCCTTGCAACAGATTGATGAGAAACCACCAGCATTTGTTGAAAACCTGGATCGGCAGATCGAGCTGAATATGAGCCGCATCCAGCTTATTGTGCTGGAACAAGCCCTTAAAGGGAATGTTATCATCTACGGTCGCGGCGGCCAGGATCTGCTACCCGACATCACCAGTGCATTGCGTGTGCGGATTATTGCTCCCTTTGAGGAAAGAGTTGAACGCTGGGCACAGCGTGAATGGATCGATCCAGACCTGGCTCGTTCTTTGGTGCGTAAAAGTGACCAACAACGATCGGGCTTTATCAAATACTATTTTGACCGCAATTGGACAAATCCTATCGAATACGACATGGTCATCAATACCACCAGAGTTTCCAATGAAATGGCCGTCAAACTAATTATCGAAGCAGTAACAGACCCCTATTTGGTGGAAAAAAGAGACTTCTGTAAATTAATGATTCAAGATTTGATCATCCAGAAAAAAATTCAGATTGCCCGCTTGGATGATCCACGAATTAAAGACATCTGGTTTAATATTGATGTTGTCGATTGCCAGGTCACCCTGTCAGGTCATGTTTACAGCGAAGCTGAGCGTCAAGCGGTTATTGATGACACGAAAACGGTTGAAGGAGTGGCTGGAGTGACGGACAACCTGAAAATCGTAAGCTATTAACCGTTTCAATTCCTTATGCACAGCAAACCAGGAACAAAACGCCGGCACTGCCGGCGTTTTATTTAATTCATTAATTAAGGAGCAATCTCAATGTCCGGACATAGCAAATGGGCCAATATCAAACACCGCAAAGGGGCACAAGATGCCAAACGTGGAAAAATATTTACAAAATTAATTAAGGAAATCACCATTGCGGCAAGAATTGGTGGCGCTGATCTTGAATCTAATGCACGCTTGCGTCTGGCTGTTGACAAAGCAAAACAGGCAAATATGCCCAAGGACAATATCGACCGCGGCATCAAAAAAGGAACCGGGGACCTTGATGGCGTTATCTACGAAGAAGACATCTTTGAAGGTTACGGCCCCGGTGGAGTGGCTGTCATTGTAGAATTCATGACCGACAATCGCACCCGCACTGTAGCTGATGTCCGCCATGCTTTTAACAAGTATGGTGGCAGCTTGGGAGTCAGCGGTTCAGTCGCATTTATGTTCGATCGCAAAGGGCAAATCATCTTCAGCGATGACAATGATTTTGAAACTATTTTTGAAGCAGCCCTGGAAGCTGGTGCGGAAGATGTCAAAGAAGAAGATGGTATCATTGAAGTCATCACCGATCCGGTTGAGTTCGAAACAGTCAAAAATGAGCTTGAAGAACAGGGTCTCAATTATCAATCAGCGGAAGTCACCATGATTCCACAAAATCTGAATCCAGTTGAGGGGAAGCAAGCTGAATCACTGATGAAAATGATTGATGTTCTGGAAGATAACGATGACGTGCAAAACGTTTATACTAATTTTGACATCTCTGACGAAGAGATGGAAAAGATCATGGGCTGATGGCGTTGCAAAAATCTCCAATCTGCGGTGTTGTCGTAGTTTTTCATGACCTTGACATACTGGTGTATGTCTGCACCCCTGAAAAACTACTCCGCCTTGCCGATTGAATTTTTTGCTTAGCCATCGTATTTTTTGCAAATAAATTTCTGGGTGATTCCAGGGTAAATTATTCGACTATGCGTATTCTAGGCATCGATCCTGGCAGCAGAGCGACCGGTTATGGCTTCATAGAACAACAAGGAAACCGGTTGATCCATTTGGATAATGGAGCAATTTTCACCAGCAGTAAAGATGCCCTGGCGATCCGTTTGCAACATATCTATCAGGGGCTCTGTTCTTTGATTGAAAAATATCAGCCGGAAGCCGTTGCGGTTGAACAGGTCTTCATGGCGCGCAATCCTGCTTCGGCATTAAAACTGGGGCATGCTCGGGGGATTGCGCTGCTTGCGGGAATCAACGCAGGTTTGCCGGTTGCAGAGTATTCAGCGTTACAGGTCAAAAGTGCCGTGGTCGGTTATGGGCGGGCGGGGAAAAGCCAAGTACAACAGATGACCAAAGTATTATTGAATTTACCCGAAATTGCCCAAGAAGATGCCGCGGATGCTCTGGCAGTTGCTATCTGCCACGCACACAGTCACCATCTGAGCCGACAGATGACACAAACAGCTCAAAAAAACTGGAAAAAACAAACATGATTGCCCTTTTAACTGGCCAGCTGGTCTATCGTACCCCGGAACAGATCATCATTGATGTTGCCGGAGTTGGCTACCGGTTGCAGATCCCCCTTTCGACTTTCTACGCCCTACCGGAAGAGGGCAAGGTGCAGCTGCAGGTTCATACCCATGTCAAAGAAGATGCAATCAACCTGTTTGGTTTCTCCAGCAAAGTTGAAAAAGATCTCTTTATTCTGCTGATTTCTGTGTCGGGTGTCGGCCCGAAGCTGGCGATCACGACCCTCTCACACATCCCAAGCAAAGATCTGGCCCTTGCTCTTAGTCAGGGGGATATCCCTCGTTTGGTCGCTATTCCTGGAATTGGTAAAAAAAGTGCTGAGCGGTTGGTTCTTGAACTTCAGGATAAAGCGACCGCTTACGCTATTTCTGCTGCCATTACCCCAACCGATAGCCATACTCCAAGCACTGAAAACTTTCATCAGGATGCGTTGTCTGCTTTGGTCAATCTGGGATATAAAGAATCATTGGCAAAACGGGCATTGGGAAATTTACAGTTACCTCCGGCTGCACCCCTTGAAGATATTTTGAAAGCGGCACTGCAAGTCCTGCTGAAGTAACGGGAGCAAGAATGAGCGAACGTTTAATTGCCGCAGATGGCCAACCGGAAGAAATCAACTATGAGGTTGGCCTGCGTCCAAAGTCCCTTCAGGAGTATGTGGGTCAAACCAAAGCAAAACAAAATTTGAAGGTCTTTATTGATGCGGCCCGCAAGCGTCAGGAAGCGCTTGACCATGTCCTTTTTTTCGGCCCACCCGGTCTGGGAAAAACAACTCTGGCCAACATTATTGCCCAAGAAATGGGGGTCAATATTAAAAGCACCTCCGGCCCGGTCATTGAAAAAACCGGTGACTTGGCGGCGGTTCTTACCAATCTGGAAGAGGGGGATGTCCTGTTTATCGATGAAATTCATCGCTTATCCCCGGTCATTGAAGAAATCCTCTATCCAGCAATGGAAGATTATCAGCTTGATATTATGATTGGTCAGGGTCCTTCGGCACGCACCATTAAACTGGACATTCCCAGATTTACTCTGGTTGGAGCCACAACTCGTGCCGGGCTCCTTTCCTCGCCATTCCGCGACCGTTTTGGTGTGATCAGCCGACTGGAGTTTTATTCCAAAGAAGAGCTGACAACCATTGTCAAACGGAGTGCAGATATTCTCAAAATCGAGATTGATAATGACGGTGCCAGTGAAATAGCCAGCCGCAGTCGAGGAACTCCACGTATCGTCAACCGCCTGTTGCGCCGGGTACGTGATTTTGCCGAAGTTGAAGGTGATGGCAGAATAACCTGTGAGCTAGCCGATCATTCGCTAAAACGATTAGAAGTTGACCACCAGGGATTTGACTACATGGATTGTCTGTTGTTGCTGACAATTATCGACAAGTTTTCTGGCGGTCCGGTTGGTCTGGACACTCTGGCAGCAGCAATAGGAGAAGAACGGGACACTATTGAAGAGGTGATAGAACCCTATCTGATCCAACAGGGTTTTCTAAACCGTACCCCGCGTGGCAGGGTTGTGACTGAAAACTGTTTTCGCCATTTCCAGCGCACCCCAGCCCAAACAGATGGCACCAGACCACTCTTCGGTTCCTAGAATGGCAGATCTGAGGAATCAACACCTACAACAATTTGCTCAACAACTTGCAACTTGGACAAAAGAAATCATCGAGCATGGTCGCACCCCCTTTCGTCGGGTTGATACCTATCCACATATAGAGACAGAACAGGGAGGACTGCAACCACCACTGGTTTTCTGGATCAATCGGCAAAGCATGATGGCTGGTGGTATCCTGTTATTACCAGACGGCAATCTGGCAGCTGAGCTTGAACATGGACGCAACTGTGCTTCGGCCTTGGGACTACACCACTTTGTTACTTGGGAGACCGATCGAGTTAGAATCTGGCAGGTTGATAACGATCAAATCAAGGAGCACCAGTCATTTCCCCTTTCCAGTCCGAGCCATCCAGAAACTTTCCGCTATTTACTCGCTGACATTCTTGATTCACTGAAACTTCTGGCCGTTTTGGGTGCCATCCCGGTAACGGATCTTTCACCCCATTACTTCAATAATCTATTTCAGGCCACCCTGCAGCAAGCTTTACCACCACTGATCAAAGCTTACCGAAGGCAACGCTCTGAAATGGAAAGCCCTTCAACGGAAGATGCTGACACCTGTGCGAATGAAGCAAATCGACTCTTGATATTACAAGTGATCTCTCTAGTTTGGTTTGAAAAATTTCCAGAAACCATATTACCGGAAAGGATGAACCGCGCTATTGAACTCTCTTTGCCTGCTCTTCCAGAGCGCTTACAGCACGCACTTTCATACAAAACAACAATCGAGCCACCCCCGCTACCGCTTGAGACCGCGGTCTGTTTTCACCATTTACTCCTGCGCTTGCGCCAACTTTCCTGGAGACAAGCACCAGAACGGGCCAAAGAGAGTATTTATAATCTGACCCATTCCTGGTATCAGAATGAAACCGAAAACAGAGAACCAGCAGCTATTCACCTTTATCCGGTCGCACCACCATTAAGTGTCGAAACAACAATTCTTCTCTCTGATTCACCCTCATTATTAGCCGCTACTGCGCTATTAGCCGACATCTCAAATCTCGGACAACATAAATTATCTTTAGGTAATTTATTTCAGTTTGATCGACACAGCTTCTCGTCTCAAGCAATTGTTGGCCGTCTATTAAACCGAACCAGAATCGCAAGTTTAGAGCGCTACGAATTTACTGCCAGGCTGAGAATTTCTTGGCCCAATCGACACCTGAAAATTAAAACCGGCCAGCCTTTTTGGCTATGGGAACTAATCCATCTTCTAGGACTTTGTCATAAAGGACAAAAACTTTCTCTAGAGCTACCAATTGACCTGTTGAAGAAACCTGAGCACGTGGCTGCCTGGTCTTTATTGTGTGAAAATTTCAGTTTTCAGCAAATTCAGTTATTAGAGAATGGGAACATCCAACTTGGCGCTTCACACAGTGAAGAACGGGATCAATCATTTCAGCTGCACCTTCTTGAAGAGGTGAGAGAAGTCGCTCCATCTGCCGATGCAAAAGAATTTAGAAACCAGCTATTGTTCGCCCTCACCTTACCGAGAGATATTTATAATCTCCTAGGAGAGGAGTTAATCTGGCCAGTATTTGGCGGTATCCCCAGAGATCATTTCCCCGGCTGGAAAATCTACTGCCAGAGCCAACTCTACAAATGGTTCAGAAATATTTTGTACAACAAGCCATTTCAAATGGAATCTGAGAATGAGGTATCAATAGATGCCAGCCAGAGCGAAATCCCCTATCCCGAACCATTCCTGTTAAACGAGTTGACACATTTTGAAGGAGGGGTAGTGACAGATCGGGAATTCACATCGATTGATCATTTTTTGGCAAACCTCCTCGCCTGTCCAGCGGTTGAAAATATCGAACGTTCAAATATAGCCAAAATACCCAAACAAACCACTCTGGGAGGATATTCGGGGAAAAAACTCAAAGAGACTATTGCAGAACAATTATCGAACCATGGGATCCCTAATTTCCCGGAACAATATCTTTATTTTCTGGATCAACCAGAGATATGTCACTATACGGTCACTCCCCCTCTGAAGCTAAAAAGCAGCTTGCTCGGACAATTTGAATTAGAAGATACAAAAGGACAGACCCTTGTGGGTTATGGTGAGGAATTGGAACAAACACTATTATTTTGTTCTGCTGCAGGAAAAACCGAATTTGATCTGCCAAAGGATCGACGTCAGCTTGAACAACTACTAAGCTATTATAAAAAAGATCTGAATTCCCTGTATAAACATCTGAACAATCTTTGCTATAGCCAAATCGAAGATTCTCAATCAGCTCAAAAGTTGATCAAAAAAACCTGGAAAAATCTCACTCTGCCCGCCCCCTCATGGTTCAAAAATTGATGATACTGCAATAGAGTTGACCTCTAATGTTGCAGTAGTTTTTCATGATATCTCTTTTGTCCATTTGAACTGTCTTCAGAAACTGCTATAATCCCTATAAGTTTTTGAATTTCAATATTTTGCTAACAGGAGGCCGTAATGCTGGAAATTCTTGAAAGAACATTGCTGACCGGAATCGGTGCTATGGCATTGACTCAGAAAAAAGCAGAAGAATTGATTGATGACCTGAAGAAACGGATGAACCTGACCGAGGATGAAGGGAAAAATCTCCTCGAAAAACTCCGTGGGGCTGCTAAAGAGAATCAGGAAAAACTGGAAGAAATGGCTCAAGGTGAAGTAAAAAAAGCTTGTGATCGCATCGGCGTGGTCAACATGGATGAATTTAAAAAACTGCAGCACAAAGTGGAACAACTGGAAAAGCAACTAAAAGCACAAACCAAATAAAGTTTTCCACGGGATTGCATCTTGCCATTTAATCGAATCAACCGCAACATTCGTTCCCTTAAACGCTATCGACAGGTTCTTGGAATCCTTATTAAGTACGGATTCGGACACATTGTCGAACAGCTCAATATCGATTATTATCTTGAGCTGGGCAAACGAATTGTTTCACTGGGAACCGCTTCCCGTGAGTTGGAGCGCCTGACCCAAGCTGCCAGATTCAGGTTAGCTCTGGAAGAACTGGGTCCAACCTTTATCAAGTTCGGTCAAATCCTCTCAACCCGACCAGACATCGTCCCCACCGAGGTTCTAGATGAACTACAGAGTCTTCAAGATCATATCCCAGCTGTTTCTACCGATGAAATCAAGGCTCAGATCCATCGCGAGCTTGGCTATCCCACAGAAGAGTTATTCAAAAAGTTTGAGGACACCCCTTTAGCAACAGCCAGCATCGCTCAAGTCCATCGCGGCACCCTGAAAAACGGTGAGGAAATTGTCTGCAAAGTGCGCAGGCCCAATATTGAATCGGTCATTGAGACAGACTTAGACATCATGATGGGTTTGGCCTACATGGTTGAAAAACATCTGCCCGGTGGAGAATTATACGATCCTGTTGGCCTAGTTAGAGAATTTCGCCGAACTCTTCATCGTGAGCTCGATTTTTCTCGTGAAGGCCGAACCACAGAACGCTTTGCGGCAAATTTTGCCGATGATGAAACTGTTCATATTCCCAAAGTATTCTGGGATTATACCGGTCAAACGGTTCTGACTTTGGAATACGTTTCAGGAATAAAAATTTCCAATCATGATGAATTAAAAAAAGCAGATCTCGATCTGGAAATTATTGCCAGAAATGGGGCAGACAACTTTTTGAAACAGGTTTTTATCCATGGACTGTTCCACGCTGACCCGCATCCAGGAAACATTCATATCCTGCCGGGAAACATTCTCTGCATTTTTGATTTTGGGATGGTCGGACGTCTTGATGAGGACTTAAAACTCCACCTGACAGAACTTCTTTTGTGTGTTTTGCGCCGGGATGTCGATCACCTTATCTCGCAACTTCTTTATTCTGGAGACTTGCACGACGATTCAAATATCAAGAATCTAAAGCGTGATCTGACCGAATTTATCGATGATTATTACGACATCATGCTACAGGATCTAAAAGTCGGGAAACTGCTGCTCGATTTTGTCGAGATTTTAACCGAACACCAGATCAAGTTCCCATCTAACCTGATGTTATTATCTCGTGCTTTATTCGTTATGGAAGGGATAGGCAGACAACTTGATCCAAACTTTAACATGGTTGCACAGCTTAAACCTTTTGCCGAACAGATTATTAAGAACCGCTACTCGCCAACGAATATTGCCAAAGATGCTGCACGGACTCTGCAATCGTACCAGGCTCTGGGAAAAAGCTTACCAAGAGATATTAAAGAATTCATCAATCGTATTAACCACAATAAATTCAAAATTGAAGTTGAACACGGTGGTTTTGAACGCTTAGTCAATGACCTTGACAAGTCGACAAACCGAATCTCATTCAGCATGGTCATTGCAGCGCTAATCGTTGGTTCTTCCTTAGTGATGCAAATTGACAAAGGACCCATGCTATTCGGTTTTCCAATACTGGGACTGTTAGGTTATTCGGTCGCAGGATTTCTTGGGCTAGGACTGGCAATAGCAATTTTACGTTCAGGTCGTATGTAAAGAAACTGTCAATATTGACCAAAAAACCACTAACTAAATAGCTAAACGAGACTGTGTTAACTCCGGCACAGAATTACGTAAAACGTGCGCATTCCTGCAACAACTCCTACAAAATCTCATCTCAAACAAAAACAAGCTAAAGCAATTACAGCCACTTAAGACCAATAGATAAGTTGGCAAGAGATTTGCATTAACTCAGACCACCTAAAGCTTCACTCATGACTTGATTGGATAAGAAATAAATGATTCTGCAACGTTCTATTAAAAAGCCAGCAACAATCTCCGGTATCGGTCTGCACAGTGGTGAGCGCATCAATCTGAGAATGCGCCCAGCCACTGCGAATACAGGTATCATCTTCCATCGCACCGACGGAGAGCAAACGGTTGATATAAAAGCCAGTTCAGAAAACGTTGTAGACACACGCATGGCAACAGTTATCGGTCGTCAGGGAATGACCGTATCAACAATTGAACATTTTATGGCAGCATTAGCAGCCTTTGGCATTGACAATCTCCATGTCGATATAGACGGTGCGGAAGTTCCAGTTCTTGACGGCAGCTCTGCCCCCTTCATCCGTGAAATTCAGCAGGCAGGGATTAAAAATCTCAACCGGAGCCGAAAATTCATAGCTATCCGCAAACCGTTAGAGATTATTGAAGGCGAAAAACGGATCAGCATTATTCCTTCCCGTTTTTTAAGAATTTCATTTGATATCGCTTTTGATCATCCCGCCATTTCAGTTCAGCACCACAGCATGAAGTTTACCACTGAGACTTTTTGTAAAGAGATCGCTGCAGCCAGAACTTTTGGCTTTCTTCACGAGGTTGAGCATCTAAAGGCTAACGGGTTGGCACGTGGTGGCTCCCTGGAGAATGCTGTTGTTATTGACAATAATGGGGTGATGAACCCCGAAGGTCTTCGTTTCCAAAATGAGTTTGTCCGCCACAAAATTCTTGATTCCTTTGGTGACTTCAGTCTGCTTGGATCACCACTGCTTGGTCACATCAGAGCCTTTAAAGCTGGGCATGATTTGAATGCAAAAATGGTTCGAATGATTGAAGAAAATCCGAGTCATTGGGCTTATGTAGAGTTCAGTGAGCAAGCGCTCCGAGAAGCACAGCGATCCAGCTCTAAAGCATTTGCTATCGACCTTGCCTGGAACAAGGCATAAGAGCTTTATTTCTCTTTTATCTCACTTGTTTTCCTATCTACAGCACCCTGCTTACTAGCGGCACATCGTGCCTGCTAGTTCTTGGAAACCATCTCCTCAGTAGACATACATTTCTTACCATTCCTTTTATCAGCAAAAGCTGTTAAACTGCTCGGCCTGAATAAAGAGAGGTCTGCTTTTTTTACAGTGATTAATAGAGTAAAGGGAGGATGAGCTTGATGATTCCAGTCGTATATAAAAATGGCAAAGAGGATCTGGTCGAACAAAAATTTCTGGATATTCTTCTCCACATTGGAGAAATACATGAATTTCGCCGGAGTGACCATTGGGTTAATGTTTCGGAAGATCCGATTCGGTCATCTCAACAGGGCGATTATCAGGGCAGCAACAGACGTTTTCATGATGGCACTGAACTTCCCTCTGCTATGGGCATTTAAATACCAGCCGGGATATTTCAATATCCCGGTCTTTTCCCACCCTCACGTTCTAACCACAGCTGAATATCTCGAAAAACTCAGCTTTCAAGATGATTGTCCGAAAGATCTGATAGAGAATCAGGCAAATCAAGTTGAGGTTGGTGTTCTTTTTTTGCCTTCCTCCTGAAAAATTTCAACAAAAAGACACTTCCCTGTTTTATACCGCTCCAAATTTTTGGCAAAAGCCAAATCATCAATAAAATAAAGATAACTAAAAATAAAACAAACAACCAAGGGTAGTGAAAAGCCGTCCAGAGTCCTGTCACAACCAACAGATCCTCAGATATGGAAGCAAACCAGTTAGTAACAGGCTCCGGAGATGTGTTGATCAAGACTCGTGTTCCCGCTTTAGTCGCATGGACTCCAGCGGTGAGGCCACCCCCAACAATGGCAACGGCAAGGGACACTGACGGATCAACGTCTCCAACAGCGCCAACCGCCATAGCTGCACCAGCCGGAATACGGATAAATGTGTGCAAAGTATCCCATGCTGTATCAACCCCGGGAATCTTATCTGCAACAAACTCAATCAGGAACATCACACCTGCAGCAAGTAAAACCAACGGATTTGTAAGAATCAACAGGTCTGGGGGTAATGCCAAATTCCCAGTATGACCAAGCAAGCCAAGCACCAGAATTGCAGCATATAAATTAATTCCACTTGCCCAAGCTGCCCCCATACTCAGAGCGATGATTGCGACTATCTGATCATACTGCTCCATACCCTTCTCTCCTTTGTCATAATGAATCTATTCATCTTAGCATGCTCGACAAAAGTCAAAATCAGATCAGTAGCAGGGGGAAGGTTATCTGAGGCAGCAGAAAAAAATCCAATTTATTCAACGTTGTCCACTGGATCAAGTCCGCCGAAAAAGGCCCGAACAATTTCTTTAAACTCGGCATCAACCTGCTGAATCGTTGGGGCAATGAGTTCTTCTGACAGGCCAGTTTCTTCCCAAGCTTTGATTTGCAGCTCTGGAATTTCATTAACCAGCAGCACTTCATGCCCGCAGGCATGGGCAAGGATATCGGCAATATGAACAATACAGGCCTCTATAGAATAACGAGCCAGGCGGGGTGAATGATGACTGCCAATCATACGGATTAAGGCTGGTGACAACCGCCATTTTTCAGCCAGGAGTTTGCCGATAATACTGTGATCAGTTTTGAGACGATCTTGCTCGGCACGATACATTGGCAGATGATCCAAGCGGGCCTTAGCAATTGCACCCGAATATTGGGGCGCCATCCGGTCAAGCATAACCAAGCGCCCGATATCATGCAACAATCCACCAATAAAATATTTTTCAACGGCCTTTTCACCTAGATAACCTGCAAGAATTTTAGAAAATAAGCCACAACGGATAGAATGGCGCCAAAATGAATCCATATTCAGCAAATCAGAGGGAATGTTTTCAAATTGTTTAACGACTGTAATTCCCAACGTCAAAGTGGTTAATTCATCTGTTCCCAATAGAGAAACAGCCCGCGTTACAGAATCAATCTTTCCCGAAAATCCATATACAGGACTATTAACAAGCCGCAACAAACGGACAGTTAAACTTGCGTCCTTACTGATAACCTTGGCTATCTGATGCGATGAGGTGTTTGGATGATCCAGAAGTTCAACAATGTGGGTGTAAACCGTCGGCAGTGAGACAATATCGACATCCCCCTTGAGAAGATGAGGGACACTGAGTGGTGGTGGGCAATCTTGTTCACTTGCGGGGAGTGCAGCATCAGAAAAGGCGACCGGGTCCCAACCCTGTTGTAGGCTCAGGGCAAAACGATGCACAACACGGCGATAGAGCGATGTTAGCGGCTCCTGATCCAGATCATTCAGAGTGAATCGGCGCCATAAATAACTCTCCGCTCGCTCGATAACCTCAGCGTTTAATTCCAAGTTTTGACTGTATTCTCCTCCTAAGCTCGCCTCAGCAATATCTACCTCTATAATCCCCCAAGACTTAAGAGTTTTCAGGTGGTCGCCCTGGAGGGAGGCCCCTGCAGCAAGAACAAACCGCCCGGTTGGAGTGAACAGATCCTCGGCAAGAATCATTCCCTCAGTCAAATCATCAATATATATAAGGGCCAAAATAATAATCTTTCGGATAGATCAAAACGACTCAAACAGACTATTTGTGGGGATTATAGAAAATAAATTTAAATGGAGCAACTCCCGAAGAAGAATAATACTTTAGAACTCTCAATGGGCTTCAGCCCAGTTCTTTCCAATCCCGATATCAACTTTTAGCGGGACATCAAGGTCCACAGCCGCTTCCATCTCAATCCTGATCAGTTCTCGAACCTGGTCACGCTCATCTTCCGGAACTTCAAAAACCAGTTCATCGTGAACCTGCAATAACATTCGAGACTGCAAATGTTCTACAGAAAGACGCTTATCAATATTCACCATCGCCACCTTGATAATGTCGGCGGCACTCCCCTGAATTGGATAATTAATGGCGTTACGTTCAGCATAACTGCGTACAGCCCCATTTTTACTGTTAATCTCAGGAATTGCACAATGTCGACCAAGCAAAGTTGTTACATATTGATATTCACGTGCTTCAGCTTTTTTCTCCTCAAGGTATCTCAGAATAGCAGGATAGCGCTCAAAATAATGGTCGATAAACTGCTGCGCTTCAGCTCGGCCGATCCCCAGATCTTTTGCCAAACTGAAAGCTCCCATGCCATAGAGGACCCCAAAGTTGATCGTTTTAGCCTGACGACGCATTTCATCAGTGACCATTTCAGGGAAAATATTAAAGATCTCACTGGCTGTTCGCTTGTGGATATCTTCTCCGGCAACAAAACTCTCTTTCAAAGCGGTGACATCAGCCATATGTGCCATCACTCGCAATTCGACTTGAGAATAATCAGCAGATAATAAAATCCATCCATCTTCGGGGATAAAAGCTTCACGGATACGCCGTCCTTCTGCGGTTCGAATTGGAATATTCTGCAGATTCGGATCGCTGGAAGAGAGTCGTCCCGTGGCAGTCACTGCTTGATTGAAAGAGGTATGCAGCCTTCCCGTTGCCGGGTTAAGGAGTTTTGGCAAAGCATCAGTATAGGTACTTTTCAACTTGCTGACAGAACGGTAATCGAGAATTTTGGCAGCGACTTCATGTTCTGCCGCCAAACTATTCAGGACATCTACATTGGTCGACCAGCCGGTTTTGGTCTTCTTCCCTTTGGGCAAACCGAGTTTTTCAAACAATATCTCCCCAAGCTGTTTGGGCGAATTGATATTAAACGCCCCTTCTGCAAGGTCATGGATTTCTCTCTCCAGAACCGCCAGCTTCTGACCTAACTGTCCAGAAAGTTCACCAAGAAAATCTGCATCGATCCGAATGCCACACCATTCCATGCGAGTCAGTACATCAACCAACGGCATTTCTACCTCACGGAAGAGTTTTTCTCCTTCTCCAGCAGGGAGTTGAGGTAACAATTTTTCAGCCAATTGCAAGGTTATATCAGCATCTTCAGCAGCATATCGAACCGCCTTTTCCACTTCGACTTCGCTGAAACAGATCTGCTTTTTACCTTTCCCGGTCATCTCGGAATAGGGGATCATCTGATGATGCAAGTGTTCAGCCGCCAGAGCATCAAGACCATGGGATTTTGATTGTGGATGGGTCACGTAAGAAAGGACCATGGTATCAATATCGATACCCGTCAGTTCAATTCCGGCATTGCGTAACACCAAAGCATCATATTTAATATTCTGACCAATCTTTTGATAGGATGAATCTTCCAACAATGGACGTAGTTTCTCTAAAACGACCTGCCTATCCAGTTGCTGTGGCACCCCCAGGTAACTGTGCCCGACCGGCACATACCAACCATGATCCTGCTGGATTGCGAAAGAGAGGCCAACCAACTCAGCCTGCACAGCAACTAGACTGGTTGTCTCTGTATCAATGGCAAAACGTCCGGCGGTTATCAACTTTTTAATCATGCCATCTAGTTCATCTTCAGTCAGAACAGCCAGATAATCTCCAGATTTTGAGTTTTGCAACGGTTTAGCAGTAAACTCCTGCAATAATTTGGGGAATTCAAGTTGCGTAAATAGAGCCTCCAAGGCATCACGATCCGGCTCGACCAGAGCTAATTCATCCAAGCTGACATCAATTTCAAGAGTATAAATAAGATCGGCTAACTGTCTGGATAGCCTTGCCTGGTCAGCAAATTCACGTAAATTTTCTTGCCGCTTTTTTCCTTTAACTCGATCAATATTGGCCAGTATGTTTTCAATACTTCCAAACTCTTGGATTAAACTACTGGCTGTTTTTTCACCAATCCCTGGAACTCCCGGAATATTATCCGAACTGTCGCCTGCCAATCCCAAGATCTCCAACACCTGTTCCGGTGGCACCCCAAACCGTTCAATAACTTCATCCCGACCAGAAACCTTCTTCTTCATCGTATCAAGCAAACGTACCCGCTCACCAACAATCTGCATCAGATCTTTGTCACCTGTCACCACGGTGATATCCAACCCCTGCTCGGCATAGCGTTTTGCCAGAGTTGCAATAATATCATCCGCCTCATAACCTGATAACTCTAACGCAGGAAGGTTAAAAGCCCGCACTATCGATTTGATCAGCGGAATCTGTGGCACTAGATCTTCCGGCATTGCTGACCGGTTTGCCTTATACTCTGGGTATAGTTTCTTGCGAAAGGTCGGTCCTTTGGCATCAAAAATAACCGCAACCCGATCCGGTTTTTCCTCACGGAGCAAGGTGAGCAACATATTGGTAAAACCATAAACGGCGTTGGTCGCCTCACCTTTAGAGTTAGAAAGGTGACGAATGGCAAAGTAAGCACGATAAATATAGGAAGAGCCATCAATCAGATAGACTCTTTCATTTTGTTTCAACATATTCGACCTTTCATTACTCATAAATTTCACAGGATTATTCCACACCCAAAGCAAAAGGGGAAGATTGGAAAAAAACCCAACCCTTATTTTACACAACAGGTATATTGACATTCTAAGTCTGATGTTATTATCTTCCCTAAAATGAAATAGAGAGAAACACCAAAGCAACAAAGTATAGCCATTTAATGGAGAAATTAAATGCACGATAATTTTGAAGACCACGATGAGTCAATTGAATATGAAATTGAAGTTGAAACGGATACTGATGTCCAAGCCATTCCAGATGACGGGTTGGTACTGGCACGCGACATGCTGCCATCTCGACTTCCAATTATTCCACTACGCCCACGTCCGGCATTTCCCGGGGTCATTATCCCGCTGACAGTCAATGGAAAAGCCCGTGTCAATACCATCAAACAAGCGATGGAATCCGACTCGCAGGCCATCGGTCTGGTCATGGTGCAGGAACTGGATGATGAGGATTCAACCAGTAATTTGCAGCGGGTCGGGGTTGCGGCAAAAATTCTTAAATTAATCCACGCAGAAGATGACAGTGCTCACGTTTTGGTCAACAGCCTGGAACGTTTCAGTATTGATGATGTTCTGGAAATTAATAACATTATTTACACCGATGTCACCTATTTCCTCAGTACCGTCTATACCGAAACTCCAGAGCTGAGAGCCTACTCAATGGCAATCATCTCGACATTAAAAGAGCTGGTACAAATAAACCCCCTCTACTCAGAAGAGATCAAGCTATTCCTGGGTCGTACCAGCATGGACGATCCGGCTCGATTGACAGATTTTGCTGCCAATTTAACCAATGCAGATGGCTTTGAACTACAAGAAGTACTGGAAACCTTCGACATTCACCGCCGGATCGATAAAGTTCTTGTGCTATTAAAGAAAGAATTGGAAGTTTCCAGGCTACAGAATAAAATTTCCCAACAGATAGAGAAAAAAATTTCGGCCCAACAACGTGATTTTTTCCTCAGAGAGCAATTTAAAGCGATCAAGAAAGAACTGGGTCTGGAGAAAGAAGGAAAAGTCTCCGAAATTGAAAAATATCAGAAACGGTTAAAAAAGCTGACCCTGAACGAAGAAGCACAAAAAGCCGTTGATGAAGAACTCGAAAAACTGCAACTGATCGAGCCATCCTCACCAGAATACAATGTCAGCCGCAATTATCTTGATTGGCTGACGATCCTCCCTTGGGGAAAGTTCAGCAAGGACAGTTATGATTTGAAACGTGCTCGACGAGTGCTCGATCGAGACCATTACGGTCTAGATGATGTCAAGGAGCGTATTCTCGAATTTATTGCTGTTGGAAAAATGAAAGGTGATATTTCAGGCTCGATCCTCTGCCTGGTCGGCCCACCCGGAGTAGGAAAAACCTCAATTGGTAAAAGTATTGCAGACACCCTGAAACGTAAATTCTATCGTTTTTCCGTCGGTGGTATGCGTGATGAAGCTGAAATCAAAGGACATCGACGCACCTATATCGGTGCCATGCCAGGTAAGGCAATCCAGGCAATGAAGAGTGCCGGAACCGCCAATCCAGTGTTAATGCTGGACGAAATCGATAAAATTGGCGCATCCTTTCAGGGAGATCCCGCTTCGGCTCTCTTGGAAGTTCTTGATCCAGAACAGAATGGAACCTTCCGTGACCACTATCTGGATGTCCCTTTTGACCTGTCGAATGTCATGTTTATTGCGACTGCCAACCAGATGGACACGATTCCGGCCCCACTGCTTGACCGGATGGAAATAATCCGCCTGTCAGGTTACATCTTGGAGGAAAAACTGGAAATTGCCCGACGTTTTTTAATCCCCAAAGCACTTAAAAGTCACGGCATGACCAGAGCACAGGTGAGCATTAATAAAGCCGCGGTAGCTGAAATGGTTGATCGCTATGCCAGAGAAGCCGGGGTTCGTGGGCTGGAAAATAAAATCAAAAAAATCATGCGTAAAGCCGCAATGGAATTTGCCGAAGGACGCGAAGACAAAGTAAAGGTGACAAAAGGGGATATTGAACAGTACCTCGGAAAACCGGTTTTTGCCGAAGAAGAACTGCTCCAAAACACACCCGGTGTGGTGACGGGTCTAGCTTGGACACGCATGGGTGGAGCAACCTTACAAATTGAAGCAACCGCCATGAATAGCAAGACAAAAGGCTTTAAACAAACTGGTCAACTTGGCGATGTGATGGTTGAAAGTTCAGAGATTGCCTATTCTTATGTCATGGGACATCTGCAAGAATATAAAATCCCCGAAGACTACTTTGACAGCCATTTTATCCACTTGCACGTTCCCGCAGGAGCTACCCCCAAAGATGGTCCTTCCGCAGGAGTGACAATGACAACTGCCTTACTGTCCATGATTATGGACAAAAAAGTTCGTCCAAAACTTGGCATGACAGGAGAACTCTCTCTGACAGGCAGTGTTCTACCGATCGGTGGCGTCAAAGAAAAAACTATTGCCGCCCGTCGAGCGGGGCTCAATACTCTGATTTTCCCCCATGAAAATAAAGATGACTACGAAGATCTGGCTGATTATCTGCGCGAAGGAATTGAAGTCCATTTTGTTAAAAGATATTCAGATGTTTTTAAGATTGCTTTTGCAGAGAATACCTCAAAGTAAGAATTGGAGAACTGATTAATGACCGTTGAA
This sequence comes from Desulfuromusa sp., assembly GCA_033791405.1. Lineage (GTDB taxonomy): Bacteria > Desulfobacterota > Desulfuromonadia > Desulfuromonadales > Geopsychrobacteraceae > Desulfuromusa. The sequence goes on along the minus strand of JASJGT010000335.1, from coordinate 7,285 downwards.
GAAATAAAAACAGCTTTGTTAGCGCTGCCGAAAGAAGAGAAAAAAACCTTTATCCTAGAGACACTTCCAGCCCTAGCTAACGAAGTCATCAAAGAACCTGGATTCATGATGCAGCTCTTCCCGGTATTGCTTGGCATCCTCAAAGAGAGCGGTATGGATCTACAGCAACTACTGCAATTTGCAACGATGATGGGTGATCAACAGAAACAGGAATAGCACGCACCAAACCATCTGCTAATATAATTTTGGAGTCAATTTATAATGCGAGTTTTATCTGGCATCCAGCCATCAGGTTCCCTTCACCTGGGTAACTTCTTTGGCATGATGCAAAAAATGATTAATTACCAGGAGCAAGAAGACCTGTTCTGCTTCATCGCTAATTACCACGCCATGACCAGCCTTGCAGATGGCAAAGCGCTGGCGAAAGGGACTCTCGAGGCCGCTGCCAATTTTCTCGCACTGGGACTTGATCCTGAAAAGAGTACCTTCTGGGTTCAATCAGATATTCCAGAAGTTCAGGAGCTCACCTGGATTCTCTCCAATTTCACCCCGATGGGATTGCTGGAACGCTGCCACAGTTACAAAGATAAAGTGGCACAGGGGGTCAAACCGAATCATGGGCTATTTGCCTATCCGGTTCTGATGACTGCAGATATCCTCCTGTTCCAAAGTGACCGGGTTCCCGTGGGTAAAGATCAAAAACAGCATCTCGAAGTCGCACGTGATATCGCCATAAAATATAACAATATGCATGGGGAAGTTTTCACCGTTCCTGAGCCTGAAATAGATGAAGATGTCGCAACCGTTCCTGGACTGGATGGTCGCAAGATGAGCAAGAGTTATGGCAACACCATCGATTTGTTCCTGGAAGAGAAAGCTTTGCGCAAGCAGATCATGCGGATTGTCACCGATCCAACCCCGGTGGAAGAAGCCAAGAATCCAAACAACTGTAATATCTTTCAGATTTACCGGCTGTTCCTGAACAAACAGGAAGTTGAAGAGCTGCGCCAACGTTATCTGACCCCCGGTCTCCGTTATGGTGATATCAAACAAGAGCTATTTGAAACCGCCCGTGATTTCTTTGCTCCATATACCGAAAAACGGAAGGAAATTCTGGCTGATCCTGAAGGATTAAGGAAAATACTTACGACTGGTGCAGACAAAGCCCGTTACATTGCCAGCAAAACCCTGCGCAAGGTACGCAAAAAGGGTGGATTAATTTACTAATCAAATAGTATTCCGGGGACAGGTGCGAATGGCGCTAGTTTAAATAATTTTGTAGTAAACTCGGGACTGTCCCCAGCTCCATCGGGGGCTGTCCCAAGAGTTTACGAGCCATGAAACTGTGGAGGTTCGCACCGCAAAAGCCTGGGACAGCCCCCATGCGGGGACAGTCCCGGATTTGCTGATAAAACCAGTATTCGGGGGACACGTAACGATCCGAATACTTCCTCTACTCTTCGTCACGGGTGAAAGCAACAAACGCCATTCCTGGACGGCGGCTCGCTTCACGCATGGCAAAATGGATTCCTTCCAGAAGCCAGCCATCAGCTGTCCAGGTATTAAGAATTTTCTCCAGGCTCAGGTCATCAACCTGGCTAGTTTCGACAACTTTATAGATCAACATAATTAACCCTTTTCAGTTTCTGTAGACTTCATGACGACACAGTCGATAAAGAAATTTTACTTCCGCCTGCAAATCAGTCAACAACAATATCTACAATACTATCAGGGCACCGCCAGCGCAGTCCAAGTGATCTCGGAATGTGGAAAACGACTCCACTTTCCAGCAGTACGTCTGCGCCCATTCTTGACTCACAACGGCATTCATGGCCGGTTCTGCTTAACTATTGATGACAATAACCGCTTTATTGATCTGCAGATGCTTTAGTTTCAACTTTGCCCCTTTCCAGCCATAACACCCTCTCCACCAAAGGGGGATGAGAATAATAGACCGCAGCATAGAGTGGATGGGGAAACAGGTTGCTCAAATTTTCCCGCGCCAGCTTCACCAAACCGGAGGCCAGTTCTCGCCCACTGCCAACCATGTTGATAGCAAACTGATCCGCCTGACGTTCATGTCGACGTGACCACCAGCTGCTGAGTGGCGTCCAGAAAAATCCAACCAGAGAACCAAACCAGCCCAACACCAACACCTGACCGGAAAAAGAGAGTTGTTCCAAACCGAACCAGCCGGGCAACAGATGACTATTCAACAGAGTAAAAGCCAGCCAGCAACTGAATAATGCCATCAACTGACTTTTGATCAATTGTTGGCGCAGATGACCACAACGCCAGTGCCCCAGTTCATGCGCCAGCACCGCCAATAGTTCTTTATTATCTAACTGCTCCATCAATGTATCAAACAGCACCACCCGTTTAACCTTACCGATTCCGGTGAAATAGGCGTTGCTATGACCACTACGGCGAGAAGCATCAACCTGCAGGACTTTTCCAGCATGAGCACCGGATTTTTCCAGCAAATCACGAACTTCGGTTTCCAGTTCAGCTTTTGCCAACGGAGTAAATTTAAAAAACAACGGCTCAATCAAATAAGGAGAGAGATACAACAAAAATATTGAAACTGCAGCCCAGAAACCCCAAACCCAGAGCCACCAACTTTGTGGCGCCCATTGCACCAGCCAGAGTGCCCCACCTGCCAGCAATACAAACAACACCAAGCCAACCAGAAGTGATTTAAAAAAATCTGTGCACCAGAGTTTAAAACTCATCCGATTGAAACCGAAGCGTTCTTCCAGAATAAAGTTTTTGTAGAGGGAAAAAGGGATACCAACCACCAATTGCACCAGAGCCAGCAGACCAAAAAATAACAGCCCCTGTAAAATGAAGTTGTCGGAAAAATCCACTATCAGACGATCATACCAGGGAAGTAATCCCCCAAACAGGAATATCAAGGTCAAAAGTACGCCAACAATATCCTCAATGAAACCGACTCGATCTCCCGCCAGAGCATAGGCGTCACTGTGATCAAGTCGCTCTGCATCGATCTGCCCGGAAAATGCATCAGGTAGTGGCTGCCGAGCCTTTTGCCGATGGCGGATATTGATCCAGTCGAGGGCAAAGCGGATCGCAATAACAATAAGATAGATCGATAACAATAAAAGTTTCATTTATTTTACAGCCCTTTCTAGTCGCAACAAATCACCCTCTTCAGCCCAATCGGGCAGTTGCAGCCGTAACTGAGAATTTGGCTGTCCTGCGGGAAGCAAGTCCCCGGCAAAGTTTCGAATTTCATCAACTTTAATTTTTTGTTGACGCATTTCCGGCCCGATCAGCTCAATTTCATCCCCCGGCAGAAAGCGGTTCCGCCCTTCAACCCAGAGACCTTGTTCATCCCGCCGGACAAAACCGACAAAGTCATGGGTACGGATATAATGGGTATCAGCCGCATGAATTTTGGCATCCTCATGACCAAACAGAAAACCGGTATCGTAGGGACGATGGCTGACCTTCTCCAGCTCTTCTCGCCAGAGTGGATCAACATCGGTAGGATCAGCAGCGAGCCGATCAATCGCATCACGGTAAATACGCGCCGTTGTCGCCAGATAGTAAAGACTTTTCATCCGCCCCTCAATTTTGAAGCTGTCGATCCCCGCAGCAAGCAACTGCGGCAATTGCTCCACCAGACAAAGATCGCGACTGTTCATGATATAGGTTCCACGATAATCCTCTTCGATGGCAAAACTCTCCCCCGGGCGGGTCTCTTCGACCAGGGCATAATTCCAACGACAGGGCTGAGCACAATCACCACGGTTAGCGCTGCGTCCGAGCAACGCAGTCGAGAGGAGACAGCGCCCGGAATGGGCAACACACATGGCACCATGGACAAAACATTCCAGTTCTATCTCGGTCTGTCCGGAAAAACTGCAAATATCATCCAAGGTTAATTCTCTGGCCAGATTAATCCGGCTGACACCATTACTGCGCCAGAATTCAGCCGTCTGTGGGTTACAACTATTACTTTGTGTAGAAAGATGAATCGACTGCTGCGGGTCAACCCTGCGGATGGTCGCTAGCACTCCAGGATCGGCAATAATATAGGCATCTAGATCAAGCGGTTCCAACTCTTCAAGCAGGTTCTCCAGAGAAGAAAATTCAGCTGGTCGCAACGAAGCATTGAGAGTCAGATAGAGAGCCACATCGGCCTCACGTGTCAACTGCCTGGCAGTACGTAATTGCTCGATATCAAAATTTCCAGCGTGTGCCCGCAGCCCAAAATCGGCAGTCCCCAGATAAACCGCATCAGCTCCAAAGCGGATCGCTGTTTTCAGCTTTTGCATATCCCCGGCAGGCAGTAGTAATTCGGGATGGTTTCTACTTAAGTTCTTGTTCATTTGAAGTTCCCTAGTAAATAATATCTGCGGAGCATAGCATAGACAGCAATTTCGAAGCAGCCTATGGATAGCAAAAAAATAGTCTCATTTATTCTTCATTTTGCTAGAATGGTTCAATCAGGTATCCCTATTTAAACAGGAGCAATCGATGATTCTCGACCCTGACAACAAATATATTCAGGCTATCGACTCTCATGCTCCTTTAACCGGAGCAACGATTCTGGAAATCGGCTGTGGTAATGGGCGGATGACTAGTGAAATGGCGAAGTATGCGACTAAGATCGTAGCAACCGACCTGAATTTTGAAGTTCTGGAACAGGCTAAAAAAAACGTTACCGCAGAAAATGTTGAGTTTCTCTACACCCCTGACGGCACTCCCAATCTTCCCACTCAATCTTTTGATATTATTATTTACACCCTGTCGCTACATCATATCCCAATCGATAACATGGTCGACAACCTTCGCCATTCAGGGAGCCTGCTGAAAGATAACGGCAAGATCGTTGTTGTTGAACCGGGAAATGGTGGTTTCTTTCTGGAAGTTAAAAAGCGTTTCGGCGCAGGAAGTGGTGATGAGAGTTTGGAAATGGAAGCGGCTGTGAGAGCAATGAAAAATCTTGATGGCTGGCTATTGAGCCCAACACACCATTTTGATGTTGATTTCCAGTTTACAGATGAAGCCGATTTTATTGCCAGCAAACTACCCAAATACCAGGAACTGCCAGCAGAAGAGATCGTCAAGTTGAAAAAGTTTCTGAATATGCACACAACAAATCAGGGGATCGTTTTGACATCAGAGCGATGCCTGAGCCTCTTAACCCGAAAGCTCTAGCATAAAAAATGATGATTTAAAGGCTTTTTTGGAGTATTCTCATCTTTCCAGCTTGACAACCAGTTAAGAAAACTATAATTTTTACAGATTAGTTTTTATTGTTTTATTTGTGTAGATCGTGTGGAGTTCGATAAAACCATGAAGCAGACTCTTTCGTTCCTGACAACTGGACTCAGCCCATTTGTGGGATTGGTTCTTTTACTCAGTTCCTGTGCTCCGACACCGGGTCTTGCACCTTCTGGGGCATTGAAGGATCAGCTTCATGAAATAAAACAGCAACAACAGGAACAAGCGACTCAATTGCAGCAATTACAACAGCAACTTGGGCAACTCCAGCAACAGTTATCAGGTGAAAGTATAATCTCAGCCCAAATCCAGGGAAACCTGGAAACATCTGGGCAACCTTTGATCCCAAGCCCGTTAACTCCCAATCAAGAAGTGGTTAGCATCGCCGCGTCAGCATCATCCTATCTGGCAGCATTTTCGAGCCTGGCTGCTGGTCAGATGCCATCCGCTGAAATGGGATTCCAGGATTTTCTACGTGATTTTCCAGCTCACCAATATTCTCCAAATGCCCGCTATTGGCTAGCCAGTGCACAATTGTCCCAAGGAAAAACAAATTTGGCGATAGGCAATCTTCGCCAAATTGTTGCTAATCCAAATGCCCAGAATAAAGCCCCTGCAGCGCTAACACAATTGGCGCATATTTATCGTCAGGAGGGGCTACAGATACAAGCCGACAACGTCCTAGAACAGTTGCGTAACAGCTATCCAGAAAGCCAGGAAGCGCAACAAATTTACCGGAGCGACGAACCGACTAATTAACGGTTTACAGCTCTGTCTGAGAGGGAACTGATGACACGAACACTCTTTCGCTGGTTATCGATGCTGGTTCTTTTGCTGATTTTGTCAGGAACAAGTCTGGCAATTGCCGCTGATGAACAAATCTATACAATCAAAAAAGGAGACACCCTCTGGGGTCTTTCCGAAAGATTTATGGATGACCCGTATTACTGGCCAAACGTCTGGGCAAAAAATCCAGAAATCACCAATCCACATCTGATTTTTCCAGGACAAAAGGTGCGTATTCTTGATGGCCGTCTCGAAATCGTCCCAGCTTATCCAGAAGCAGGAAAATCAGGAGATACCGATCAATTAGCACCATCCACCCTCACCAATGCGGTGGCGGAATCAATTAAAATTAAATCGACCGGAAGTGGTGATGGATTCATTCTCACCGACGAAGAATCACTGGGACTGTTAGTTGATTCGGTCGACAATCGCATTTTACTGACAAAAAATGATATTGTTTTCCTCAAGATGAAGGATACAGCCAGTGTTGCTGTCGGCGATACCTACGGATTATTTGAGCGTGGAGATTTAATCAAACACCCGCATACCAACGAGCCCATTGGAACCATGATGTATAATCTTGGCTTCCTGCAGGTTACTGAACTCAATGGTGACACAGTCGTTGCCAAAATTGGTGAAGTTTACCGTGAAATTGCCCGGGGTGCAGAACTGTTTGAATACATCCCCCAGCGCAAAGAGATTACTCTACAGCGCGGCACCACCGATCAAGAAGGCTACATCATTGCAGGGCGGGACAGAAAAAGTACCATGTCAGTTAATGATGTTATTTTTGTTGATCTAGGTAGTGATGATGGTCTGACAAACGGAAATTTATTTTATCTTTCCCGACCACGCCAAGCATCTGATGAGATTATCAAGCAAGCTGGATCCATTCAATTACCTGATTCCGTTCTAGGTGCCGCGGTGACCATTGAAACCAAGGCCAAAACAGCTTCAGCTATCATTATCAAGAGTGCTGATGCTGCTTTTATTGGGGATAAGGTTTCGGTTGTAACCAATTAGTTTTTCCAGCAAAATGAATAAGCGATAAAAAAGGATTGGATTTTTTCAATCCTTTTTTATTTGCAGACCGTAGTGCTGAAAGGCTTTCGGGAGGGGATAAATGAATGCTTCGCAACAGGACTTACTGAGACTCCACCTGACCCCGGGGCTTGGGCGCATTGCTCTATTTAAACTCCACCACTATTTTAAAAGCTTCAATACCGCACTCCACGCTCCACCACAA
>JASJGT010000334.1:0-7886 GCA_033791405.1 Desulfuromusa sp. | reverse complement strand
CCTGATGCTGCTGGATTTGATCCATCACTTTAAACAGGGGGGTTGCCATCTTGATACCGAGATCTTTAACCTCCTGAGATCGAGCGACAATACAGCCATCATTATTGGACAGGACAACGACAGGGACATTCTTTAGCTCAGGTCTGAACAACCGCTCACAGCTAGCGTAGAAGTTGTTGCAATCGACCAGAGCAAAGGTTCGGTTCATGACCTTCTTAAACTATGGATAGATGTTGTCACGACACCGAAGATTTCCAGATCGGAGCCTTCAGGGATATCCACTGGGGCATGTTGTTTATTCATCGGAACCAGTCGGACTGTAGGGATGGTCTCCAGCTTCTTGACGGTCAGCTCACCGTTGAACTCGGCAATCACGGTATCCCCATGCTGCGCAGTAATGGAGCGATCCACCACCAGAACATCACCGGGGAAGATCCCTGCATCAATCATTGAATCCCCCTGTGCCCGGACAAAGTAGGTTGCTGCCGGTGTCTTGATACAGAGTTCGTTCAAATCAAGTTTCCGTTCGCAATAATCTGATGCTGGGCTGGGAAAGCCTGCCGGGACGTTATCGAGGAAGAGAGGTATTTCCAGCGAGGTAAACTCGCTGCTTGTGCCGATCTTGGTCACTGTCATTATGGTTTTACCTTTGGGCTTGATTTGATAATTGATGGAATTGTACAGAACCATCATGACAGGAAAAGTCACTGACTGGAAATGGATTATTTATCAGTTTCTTTGCGCCTCAGAGGGAGAGGCGATTTTCCAGACACCATTTGCGTAGCAGCTCATCGATCCGCTGCTCTTCGAAGAGATGCCAGCTGTCGAGCAGGTGTAGGCGGCGCATCAAATCCTTCACATTGCGAAAGGCTCCGGAGCGGGTAAAGATCGCCTGTACCTGCGGCACCTCAGATTGAGCCTGGTTATTGAAGAACTCGAGTATCAGTCCCTTCCCCGGATCGAGATCCTGTCTGCGGGGGATAAGGAGATAATCGGGATCGTTATCGGCATCAGGTGGTGCCTGGTCAAACCCGGCTTCAACCGAGGCGAGAAAGACCTTACCGGTGACCCGGTGAACCATCGCCCTGCGGTCGCCAGGTTGGCCGTTGCTGATGTAGTTAAAAGCATCTTCTATAGTGTCGTAGGACATGCTGGCACCTTAGGTAGAAATTCTGCTGGTTGATTCCTGGGAGTGAATTCTACCACGCCCCGGAAATTCCGGGGACGGCTTAAAGTAAAATATGGTTAAATCTGCTGTTGCCTTCTGTTAAAAGCCAACAGCAGACTTGACCTCTTTGTATATTTAGCTTTGTCGAGAAACGGGAACAAACCATGGGGCGGGTATTACAACCATAAAAAAACCGGAGGAAACACCTTAATTCACAAAGGTATCAGCTCCGGTTTAAACCCCAGATATTGCGTTGTCAGTTATAAACGCTGCTCGTTATCTCTCTGACATCTGCTGCCAGCTGTTGGCTAGGGGTAACCACCACCACCTTGCCGTCAACACTTGTCTTGTAGCGCGGAGCATCCTGGCATTTCAGGTAAGCTTCGCGCAACTTTTCGTTAATCTTCTGCTGCTGAAGCGGGTCGATCCCATGCTCACGAGCCGAGGCGACAAAGCTGTGTACGGTGTCATCAAGCTTTGCCATCCCGAACCGCTTGGGCGGCTTGCCGATGAAGACGAAAGCGTGGCCGTCGATAGGGATGATCTCAAGTGGATCCGAAACTTGGCCGATCAACTCCTTCAGTGAACCCTCAATGGCATGGATCTGTTTTGCGGCCGGATTGTCCGGCGTAAGCTCCGGGTAATCAATTTTCTTACTGAATAATCCCATTTCTATACTCCTTTCATCGCGGGCGGGGTGATTGCACTCAAAACAAACAAATCAGTACCAATTTAAATAACTAGCATAAAATTCAGAAAAAGCAACAACCCAAATCTCCTTATAAAAGAGTCAGCTCGAAAATGTATCCAATGGAAAGTGCGAGATATTTTGCGTACAACAAATATTTCTAAAAAAGCAGCACCGGGCATTTAACATTGAAAGAGTTCTGGGGACAGTATATTTTTAGAGATTCTCCTCGCGCTCAGCATGTCGGTTGTTGATATATCAACCCGTCTCGGGGCATCGGATGTCACAGCATCCGCTCCCAATTGACCCGGCAGAGGTCAGATCCCTCGCCCCAATGAATCTTCAGCTCTCCTTGATGCGCTCGATGCAGAACCCGCCCAAGATGTTCTGCTAAACTCTGCTCGGTCGTTTCAATAACTAGCTGTTCATCTTGCTGGGTTAGCCGGATAATCCGTTCCTGAGGATTTCTGTCAAAGGCCTCGGTTTCCACATTTTTCAGCAGGCGGCGAATCTCATCTTCATGCTTCCAGAGGTATGAGCCACGTAGAGTAACGATCCCCTCGGGATATCCTTCTGCAATCTTGCGGCAGGCTGGACAGGTGGTCCAATGAACATTTGGATCCGACTTAAGTTGTTGGTACAGTTCAGGATCGGTCACCCAACGCTTGTGCTGTAAACAAATTCGGCAGTTTTTGCAGAGCGCTGGCTCTTTCAAGCCTTTATCCGAAACAAATGGATCGAGGCTGGTACTGGGTCGGCCACGCTTATCGTTGATTCCGAATTTCTCAATATTTCTCTGCATATTGTCGACCTCCTTTCCCCCCGCGAAAGAAATACGGTTCATTTTTTTGGAAGAGTTTCCTATCTACTTTTGCTGGTCTCCTTATTTATGCGCATGCTTACGACCACACTCAACTTGTCAGCAATTTTTCAAACAACATTTTCTCTGCGAGGGATCTAGGTTTAGCTGAAGGATGACTTCGCAGCAATGTAACGCACCGCCGGGCATGGGGAAAATAGTTACCCACGCCCCCAAGGTTCTCAGTTATTTGATATGATAGTAAAGAGCACACTTTAAGAGTACACCAAGTCACTCGGGTTGCAATTGAACCACGACTCTTTTTGATGCTTTCTCGCACTAAAAATCGCTAAACGATCCGCAACTTTCAATGGGGGCTTTTTCTTTGGGATTAACCCTCATCGGTTAATCGACCAAAACATCATAAGGCTGGTGAGCTATGGTATCCTTAAAGCGAATTGAACTTGATGTTCTCAAGCCACATCACCCCAACAGTCTGGACTTCAGTTCAACTATTGCCGATAAATCACCTGGCGCACGGATCGAATTGACGGTCACTGAGGTCGATGAAAAAACGGAAACCGTTGTCATCATTATTTCGGGCGAAAATTTAAAGTATGAAACCATTGTCGAGGCCATTTCAGATATGGGCGGTTCGATACACAGCATTGACAGGGTTGAAGTAGAAAGCGAGCCTGATTAGATGAAGCAGGTCAATAGCGAAGAGCATGTTTAAGCAACTTGGGTTGCTGCTGGAGATGACTCGTTCTCGTGGTCTTGTGCGGAGATACTTCGTTGTTAACGGCTTTGACGGTGCATTGACGATGCTGGGCATCATCATGGGTTTTTACGTGAGTGATCGGGCAAATTTACCAGTTATTATCAACTCTTGTTTTGGTGCAGCTATTGCGCTTGGAATGAGTGGCCTAACCAGTGCGTATATCAGTGAAACTGTGGAGCAGAAAAAACAACTTCGAGAACTTGAACAGGCAATGCTTAAAAATTTGGATGGCTCTGCTTACGGGCAAGCGACACGCTTACTCCCTTTTTTGATTGCGGCAGTCAATGGTCTTTCACCTCTGGTGATTTCATTGATTATTATTATGCCAATATGGGCCGCGACACTTCCTCTAGAATTGCCGTTCAACCCATTGGAATTTGCTTTGGTGTTGGCCTTAGGAATTTTATTCTTGTTGGGTGTATTTTTGGGGCGAACCAGTGGCACAAATTGGTTGTGGGCGGGGTTGCGAACTCTTATTATTGCGACGGTTACTGCAGGCTTGATTTACCTTTTAGCACCCTCTTAATTCAGAGGTCTGACATCTAAGACCGCCGTTCTGCAGCTCTACCTGCCGCATCTTTAAAAAACTAAAGGGGTCAAGTTTGCTCTTGGCTTTGATTCAAAAAATCAAATAACAATTAGGAACCTCCCCATATTTAGCCTTACAACCTCCCTTCGTAAGTGACAAGCTGCATTTCATTTTTAATGGACGGGATTTCGTCTTCTGGATGATGTGTCACATAGATAATCTATAGCAAAATTAAAATACCATTATGGTCAGTAGAACATTATGAGACTAATATACTGTTATATAAAAGAAATATTGGTATTTGACTTGACAATATTGCAACTGAGGGTAAAATTACCGGAAGAACCTTCTAGGGTAATTAAATCCATATAAGCGAAGGGAGTCTATTTATGCAATGCCCTACCTGTGGAAGCTATGAACAAAAAACTGTCAACCTGAAAGTAGATCAATTCGACGAAGGGCTGATTGAGTGTTTTTCTTGTGGCAGCAGTTGGTCGCTCAACCATGGCCATGCTGAGCTGATCGTCGACACGCAACCCCACTCTTTTCTTGAATGTCAGAGTGAATGTGTTGAGTCTGATGATTATAATTGGTCGCCCCGATAACCGACTGTCTGAATCAAAGCCGGACAACAATTAGGGAAAATAGGGACGCTCCCCAGTTTTCTTCTTAGGTCTTCCCGGCTTGCATGCACGTAGAGACTGCCTTAGGGGAAGTTCCACCCCACCGACGAATGCCTCCAAAGAGACAAGGGACATCCATGTGCCGTCTCGGGGATTAATCCCGCCTTGGAAGATTGGGTTTAGGCCAACTCACCAGCCTCGAAACGATCTGGATGCAGTTTCCTATACAACCGATAATCAGCTAATTTCATCGGTCTTTGCCGCCATGATAAAGTCATTCAAGTGTAACCCTGCTATTTTATGCGTCCACCAGGTCACCGTAACTTTCCCCCATTCTGTCAATATGGCCGGATGATGATTTTCTCGTTCGGCAATTTCTCCAACCTTGTTGGTGAATTGAAGTGCCTGCTCGAAATTTTCAAATTTATAGGTTTTTTCCAATTGATTGATGCCTGCAATGACAGTATTTTGCCAACCTGGGAGTTGGGGTAGGTATTTTTCGATATCCTCTTGAGTTGCCAAGGGGGCTCCCACTTTGCATGCTTCGCAGGTCTTCTCAGTTAAAAATGTCATCGGTATCTCTCTTTTTAGACATTGGTTTTTAATTGATCTGGAATTCAGCTTTAAGTCTAATGGGTGGGATAATACTGTCAAGCCGCCGTATAAAAACATAAAAAGGGGGTCTTAGCTGTCAACACGATCCTTTGCCATCCTTGAGCATGGAGTTTGGGGTCGCCCCGTTGCTCCTCTCTAATTCGAGTATTGAATTCAGTTGATGTGATATAATCAGAGGCGAGCACCTGAAAATCCGCTCCGAATAACATCATCATTTCACACCCCGTCTGGTGCCTGGGATGGAGAAATGTTGAGGAGACACGCCATGGACATAAAAAAAGCAATGTTTAGTCCCGACAGCGTATTTGCTTCTCCAGACGACGTGCTTGTCGAGCAGTCTCTGACTCGGGAGCAAAAAATAAAGATTTTACGTTGCTGGGAGTACGATGCACGCGAGTTGGCAGTAGCCGAAGAAGAAAATATGGGTGGTGGGCCACCTGATAAACTGGATGAAATTTTAAAAGTTTTACACCACCTTGCTGCAGAGGTCGATAGCGATCATTCCCCACCGACGAAACAAGGTGGTAAGTAACTGGCTCGATAATTAAATTGGCCCACAGTATTAGGCCACTCCAGTTTTGGGGACATCCATGTTTTATCGATCAACATGTAAGAAAGCTTCAGCCTGCTTATGCGGGCTGAAGCATATATTGCCAAGAGTTCCGGGTCAGTATATCTATCCTACCCAACGTGATTAAAATAATAGACCAAAACCTTGATTTACGTTTCAGGTAGAACCACCATCATTGTCCAGCATGTCTTTTATCTGCTTGAATTCTTCCAACATTCCCTCATGTTCCGACCAACGTTCAACCTCAGCAAGATCAATCTGATTATCGGCAGCAACCAGAATAGCCTGTTCCAGACACTGTCGGTCTTGCCAATGATAATAAGCCGCAAGGCGATCTTTTACACAGTCCGTCGGGGAAATAAGACGTAATCTTCCCGTGGAAAAGTCCAATTCGACAACCTCTTTGACTGACTCACTTCCAACTGCCAGAGGTCCGGAAGGAAATTCAACAAAATACTCGGATTCAGGATGGATAAAATATTTATTTTTTTCGAAAAAACCAAGATCCACAAGGACGGATTTGATATTTTTACGTTCCGCTCCTTGGCCACTAATAAAATCAAGATCAAAAGACTGATAATGGTTGTGGCTATAGATTGTTACGCAACTACCACCACTTAATACGACGTCTATACCTTGCACCCTTAAATTATCTGAAACAAAAGCTCCAAATTCACCTATGGTCATCTCCTGAATTGACTTCATAGTGGCTTACCAGAACGTCTCGGTCGCCGCCTGTTCATCAGCAGCAGTTCTTTCATCTCTTCAGGGTAAAACGTAAGCACTTTTTCCATAAGAGCTACGAGTTCTTGCAGGAATGGATAGCGAGGATTAAACGCATAAACGCGGGTACGTCCAACTTTCTTGCTATAGACAACACCGCCGTTTTCCAGCTTTTCAAGTTGTTTTTGAACTGGGGCGAGGCCGACCTCAAAAAATCTGGCAATCTCACGAGCATACCCTTCATCACGGGCAATCAGATAAATCATGACTCGTTCACAATTGAGTGATCCCAATATTGATTCTACCATTATAGACCTCCATAGTAGGTCATATGACCTGCAATAGAGGTCAGTTTATCTTTTAATAACGATCCAAGCAAGAAAAATTCTACCCAGGCAACAATTAAAGATACTCCGCATACTTAGGCTTACATCCGCCCCCTTCGGCAGGGACAAGTTGCATTTCATTTGTGATGGACGGGATTTCGTCTTCTGGATGATGCGTCACATAAATGATCTGTGTCCCCCCTTTTCTGCCAAGATAATTGATAAGCTTTAACACCATCGCCCTGTTGATCTCATCGAGCCCCTGACAGGGTTCATCCAGAATCAGCAGTCTCGGTTGTTTAATCATTGCTCTTGCCAGCAGAACCATCCGCTGTTCTCCGTAGGATAAGCGACGGAAAGACACATCACGTTGCTGTTCCATATGGATCATCTCAAGCCATTTCAGGGCGATCTTTTCCTGTTGCTTTGAATACTTTCGGTACACCCCGATGGAGTCAAAAAAACCTGAAATGATCACCATCTTGGCCGTCCCGCCGACCCGGTAATTCTGCTGCGAGGCTGTCGATATATAGCCGATCTGTTTTTTGATATCCCAGACACTTTCGCCCGAGCCTTTTTTTCGGCCAAACAGACGAATATCATTACCATAGGCCTGGGTATTGTCACCGGTAATCAGACTTAGCAGGGTGGATTTACCCGAACCATTCGGCCCGATAACCTTCCAGTGCTGATCATGTTCAACGGTCCAACTCAGCTTGTTCAGGACAATAGTTCCATCATATTGGACCATGACATCCTTCATTTCAATCAAAGGGACATCAGAGACTACTGAGGGGAAATCTGCCTGGGCAACTGCGTTGGGCAGTTGCAGATCGGGCAAATAATGAAAAAAATGCAGCCGCAACAACGCCTTGGATTGAAAAATTTCAGTTTTGGATCCTGAGATAAAAAGAGCGCAATTTTTGATATAGGCAATGTGGGTTATTTCAGGAATTATTTCGCTGAAGCGGTTCAAGAGTAAGACGATCTGGATACCGTTTGCTATACAACCGGTAATCAGTTCCTTCAGGATCTCACACGACTCAAGATCAAGCCCGTCGAA
>JASJGT010000333.1:0-7918 GCA_033791405.1 Desulfuromusa sp. | reverse complement strand
TGAATCTGGCAGACTTCAGCCGGGCCAACAACCTCAATATCACGGCTGTTACTTTCGATGATTGGAATGTTCGTGACGCTACATATCTTAAGGGTGGATGCGATGCGGTAACGGTTGACAAATCATCATTGGCCGCAAATAAAATTTCATTTTCGCATCCTGCCGATCATCTGATTCTACCTGAAACCATTTCCAAAGAGCCTTTAGGCCCAGCTGTGAGACAGGGGGACAGTCAATGGGCCGGCATTGTCAAATGGTCATTATATGCCATGATCAACGCAGAGGAGTTAGGCGTTACCAGCGCTAACGTTGACGATATGCGTGCCAACTCAAAAGATGTGAATGTGCGCCGCATGCTTGGTGTTGAGGGTGCCCTTAATAAAGGATTAGGGCTCTCCAAAGATTGGGCCTATAATATCATCAAACAGGTCGGAAATTACGGTGAAAACTACGAAAAATATATCGGTAGCGGTAAAGGAGCCCTTGGTATCCAGCGGGAAGGAACTCTTAACGCCCTTTGGACCAAAGGTGGTCTGATGTATTCTCCACCGATGCGTTAGTACTTCTGTACACATCTAAAGCTTAACCGTTCATGTTACCAACGGGTACCAAATCAATTTGCAAAATTAGTCGATTGGTTTGGTACCAGTAATTTTGTGTTGTAAAAAGAATAACAGCACTCGCAAAAATGAATCAGAGGGCTAAGCAAAAATCAAAGGGAAAGTGTTGTGGCAGTCAGTGATAAAAGTAAAGAAGGCGTGCAGATCAAACCAAAAGAGCGGTTTGATTTTTTCCATGATGAGCGGGTTCGCTCGGCTTTCTATCAAATTCTGATCGCAGCAGCTGTAGGCTGGTTCGTCTGGTCTCTTATCAGCAACACGGCTCAAAATCTCGGGGCGCGCGGGATGCAAACAGGTTTAGGCTTCCTCAATGATGCAGCCGGATTCGATAGCTCCTTCAAACTTATTTCCAATGAACCCGGGGTCGGAACCTATGGTCGCCTCTTCTTCATTGGAGCTCTTAATACACTCTATATTTCAGCCCTGGCCATTCTACTCAGTACCATCCTTGGATTTTTTATTGGAGTTTTGCGACTTTCCAACAATTGGTTGGTTTCCAAGGTGGCGCTGGCATATGTGGAAATATTTCGTAACACGCCAATATTAATACAGATTGTTTTTTGGTATATCGGTGTTTTCTCCCTGCTGCCCAGGGTCAAGAACAGTATTGATCTGTCCGGTGGTGCTGAGGTTTTACTCCTCAATAATCGTGGTTTCTACGTGCCATGGCCAGTCCCTGGCAATCTCCTATGGCTGACCGGAATCACAATTATCATCGCGATAGTTGCTGTTATTATTCTTAAGCGCTGGGCTCAAAAACGTCAGGACAAAACCGGGCAAATATTCCCGACTTTTACAGTTTCTGCTGCATTGCTTATTCTTCTGCCGGGAATTGTCTATTTTTTAACCGGAATGCCCCTTGATTGGGATGTGCCGGTACTTGAAGGATTCAACTTTGTTGGAGGGGCAAGCCTGCCCCCCTCTTTTATGGCTCTTCTATTTGCCTTGACCATTTATCATTCCTCCTATCCGGCCGAATTGGTGCGTGCTGGCATTTTATCGGTAAACAAGGGACAAGATGAGGCCGCGAGGTCACTGGGTCACATAAAAAAAACGGCAATGTCTCTTGTCATTATTCCTCAAGCGCTGCCCGCTATTATTCCCCCAATGATCAGTAATTGGCTGAGTACAATCAAAAATTCATCGCTGGCCATCGCCATTGGTTACCCAGATATAGTCTCTCTTTTTATGCAGACATCGCTGAACCAGATTGGTCACGCAATTGAGTTGGTCGGTATAACCATGGCCTTTTACATGGTCATCAGTCTGACTATTTCGTGGCTTCTGAATATTTACAACAGAAGAGTCCAACTGGTGGAGCGCTGATTATGGTTAATATGAAAACAGTAAGAAGACCCGTTGTAAAACCACCGTTATCTGAAACATCCCCTCTAGGTTGGATGCGAAAGCACTTGTTTGGCTCGGTGTTCAACAGTCTTCTCACCATCGTGACCATTTGTGTTATTTACATAGCAGTAAAGGGATTGTGGGTCTGGGGGATTGCCGATGCTGTGTGGGTCGCCGACAGTCGGCTTGAGTGTTTTGACATCAGCGTGGATGGCGCCTGTTGGGCAGGTGTCTTTGCGTGGCTGGATAACATTTTCTATGGCCGCTACCCACGAGAAGAATTGTGGCGGATCAATCTTGGAATATTGTCCCTTTTCATTTGGATGATACCGCTTTGGTTGCCGAGGGTTAAGGCAAAAATATCTATTGGCTTGACCACGGTATTCCTCTATCCTTTCCTTGCAGGATACCTTTTTGCCGGCGGTGATAAGGGCATCTTCATGCAGATCATGCTCACCGCAGCAATCGTTTGTCTGGTAAGCAATACCATCCATGCGGCCATTGGTGTGTTGACCGGTCGCAGTTTACCTGAATTTCTATCTTCTTTGTTTGCCAAAAAAAATGGTCATGAAAAGAGTCAGCGCAATATATTTCTTGCTATTCTCGCTCTTGGTTTTGTCTTGATCTATGTGTGGCAAATGAGCTGGAACCTTGGGGGAGTTTCCTGGACTAAATGGGGTGGTTTGTTTCTCACTTTTGTTGTCGCGGGGATCGGTATTGCCTCGGCACTGCCGGGCGGGATTATTCTTGCCCTTGGCCGCCGCTCCAAGATGGCAGTTGCCAGGGCTCTCTGCATCTCGTTCATAGAACTGTTCCGTTCCGTTCCGTTGATTACGGTTTTATTTATGGCGACGACGATGTTTCCATTGTTCATGCCAGAGGGTTTTGTCCTCAACAAATTAATCCAGGTTATCATCGCTGTTTGTCTTTTCAATGCTTGTTATATGGCCGAGACCATTCGAGGAGGTCTTCAGGCTATTCCAAAAGGGCAGTTTGAAGGGGCTCACACTATAGGTTTGAGCTATTGGGAAACCATGGGCTTGATTATCTTGCCTCAGGCTTTGAAGCATATGATTCCTAATATCGTTGGCAACTTTATCTCGTTGTTGAAAGACACCACATTGGTATCCATCATCGGCTTGTTCGATGTTCTTACCATGTTACGCTCAATCGGCAAGGATAGAACTTGGCTTGGACTTCATATAGAGCCGCTGGTATTTGGTGCGTTTCTGTTCTTTTTGCTCTGCTTTGCCATGTCAAAATACAGTCGTCATTTGGAAGTAAAACTATCAACCAGCCATAAAAATTGATCAGGTCACCCCACAGAGTAGACAATATGACAGAAACAAAAACACAGAAAACCAGGGGACAACTGGTATCTGCCGCTTCCACCGAAGTTATCATTGAGTTCAATCAGGTCAATAAATGGTACGGTGATTTTCACGTGCTAAAGGATATTGATTTTACTGTTCACAAAGGTGAGCGGATCGTGATATGTGGTCCTTCAGGGTCGGGAAAATCAACCCTTATCCGCTGTATTAACCGCCTTGAGGAACATCAATCCGGCAACATCGTTGTCGATGGCATAACCCTGAACAAAAACCTTAAGAACATTGACCATATTCGTACCGAAGTCGGTATGGTATTTCAAAACTTCAATCTGTTTCCCCATCTGACCATTCTGGAAAACCTTACCCTGGGTCCAACCTGGACTCGAAAAATAGCGAAAACCGATGCACAAGCCATTGCCATGAAATATCTTGAACGGGTTAGGATTCCCGAACAGGCCAACAAATATCCCGACCAACTTTCAGGAGGCCAGCAACAGCGTGTGGCTATTGCTCGCTCCCTGTGCATGAACCCTAAAATTATGTTGTTTGACGAACCGACTTCAGCACTCGATCCGGAAATGATCAAGGAAGTGCTTGATGTCATGATTGAGCTGGCCGACACTGGGATGACGATGGTTGTGGTGACTCATGAGATGGGCTTTGCCCAGATCATCGCCGATCGGGTAATTTTTATGGGTGAGGGCGATATCGTTGAGGAAAATACACCTGCTGAATTTTTCAATAACCCTCAACATGAGCGAACTAAACAGTTTCTCAGTCAAATCCTCTGAGCTTTCGGTATCATACACTGATGCGTATTTAGGAACATGTTTGTCAAGTTTGGTCTTGGTGATTGTTACTATTCGCCGCCGGGTACTCACGGATTCAAGTTAAACTTGACTACCTGCGTAACCTTTGTGGTAAGCCGCACGAATTTTCGAAAAACGAATGGTCTGATTGAACAAAATTCGCTAAGATAAACCTCCAGCGATTGCGTTGGGGTTTTTTTTGTGCTTGGTGATGATTTATGAACAATCTTGAATTATTTAACAGCGGTGATGTTTCAACTCGCTATTTTGAAGATCTGGCAATGACGCGTGGTTTTGAATGTGTTGCGGGAATCGATGAAGCAGGTCGTGGGCCACTTGCTGGACCCGTTGTTGCCGCAGCAGTTGTTCTGTCGGATAGCTTCGATCTGCCGGGATTGACTGACTCAAAAAAATTGACCGAAAAACAACGGGATCGATTCTATCCACAGATTCGTCAGCAAGCAAACGCTGTCGGTATTGGGGTCGCTTCGGTTTTGGAAATCGACAAAATTAATATATTGCAGGCGACGCTGCTGGCCATGCAGCGGGCAATTTCACGATTATCCCAATTTCCAGATCATTTGTTGATTGATGGAATTACCCCATTACCGCTGAAAATATCTCAACAGACCTTAATAAAAGGGGACAGTCGTTCGCTTTCAATTGCGGCCGCTTCAGTGATTGCAAAAGTTGTTAGAGATCGAATTATGTATAGCTTTTCCAGGCAGTTACCTGTATATGGATTTTCAAAACATAAAGGCTATGGGACCCAACAGCATCGACAGGCAATAGCTCAATTTGGCCCGAGTTATCTGCATCGGAAAACCTTTTCTGGGGTTAAAGAATACCTGGGGCAGATCGTTGACTGAAGCACGGTTGACTCTCGGAGCCTGGGGGGAAGAGCGAGCAGCAGAATATTTGTGTCAACTAGGGATGAAAGTTTTAGAGCGTAATTTCAGTACCCCGGTTGGCGAGATCGATATCATCGCCCGATATAAATCATGGCTGGTCTTTATCGAAGTCAAAACGCGCCGCAGCACCGCTTTCGGGACACCTCAAGAGGCGGTGGGAGTACGTAAGCAGCGACAGATCATCCGTACGGCTCACTGGTACTTGCAGAATAATAAAAGCACTAGATTGCAACCTCGATTTGATGTTATCGCCATTCTGTGTCAGAGTGATGATGAGGCACAGATAACACATATTCCTGACGCTTTTTCCCTGTCGGATTGAGGAATCTCATCTAGTTGGAGTGAATATGGCTAGCCAGAATGGACAATCTTCTCTTAATCTCACCGATTTTGGTCTTTTACGGATCGGAGTTGCCACTCCGGAGATGAAGATTGCTGACGTCGACTTCAATATTGCGGAAATTCGTAAAATTGCCCGTCTTGCTCATCGGAAAAAATGCCGATTAGTCCTTTACCCTGAATTGTGTCTGACCGGATATACTTGTGCTGATCTGTTTTTTCAACAGCAATTACAGCAAAAAGTTGAAGCAGCCCTTCTGGAATTAGCGCAATTGTCTGCTGCAGAAGATATGACGCTGGTTGTTGGTGTTCCTGTTTCGATTTCAGGACGATTGTTTAATTGTGCTGCATTCATATCGGGGGGAGAAATCTGTGGTCTGGTTCCAAAATCGTTTTTGCCAAACAGTGGTGAATTTTACGAACAGCGTTGGTTTTGTCCTGCTTCTGAGAGTGATTCCAGTTATGTGCAAATAGGTTCATCTCAAATTCCCTTTGGTACTGACCTGTTGTTTCAAGCTGAAGATTTTTCCAGTGCGCTGATTGGAATCGAAATTTGTGAGGATGCCTGGTCGGTTGCTCCACCGAGCAGTTCACAGGCATTGGCTGGGGCGACGCTGTTACTGAATTTGTCGGCTAGTCCGGAGATTCTTGGTAAACACGCTTACCGACGTGCCTTGGTGGCATCCCAATCTGCCCGGTGTCTGGCTGTTTATGCCTATTCATCGGCAGGGCCGAACGAGTCGAGTATGGATCTGGTATTTTC
The DNA here is from genome assembly GCA_033791405.1 of Desulfuromusa sp. GTDB lineage: Bacteria > Desulfobacterota > Desulfuromonadia > Desulfuromonadales > Geopsychrobacteraceae > Desulfuromusa. The sequence goes on along the minus strand of JASJGT010000333.1, from coordinate 1,798 downwards.
AGGTCATTCCCTGATTGCTGAGAATGGTCAAATCCTGGCTGAGACTGACCGGTTTCAATTTGAAAGCCAGTTAGCATTGGCCGATATCGATCTGGAACGTCTGCTGGGAGAACGTCAGCGCAACAGTACTTTTGGCTCGGGAGCTTCTGAACATGATTTCAGAATTCAATCCTTTCAGCTTCGCCCGCTAGCCGTTACAAAATTACGTCGTCAGGTTGCGAAGACACCCTTTGTTCCGCCAGATGATGCTGAGCGGGCAGCGCGATGTCATGAAATCTTTCAATTGCAGACCAGCGGTCTGATGACACGGTTGCGTCATACCGGCAGCCAAAAAGTGGTTATTGGCCTGTCAGGTGGACTTGATTCAACCCTGGCGCTGTTAGTGTCAGTGAAAGCTTTCGACCGACTGGGACTGGACCGGAAGGGAATCATTTCTTTAACCATGCCCGGATTCGGCACAACAGAGCGAACCCGTGGTAATGCTGAGGATCTGGCCGAACAACTTGGCACAGAACTAAGAATTATCTCGATTGATAAGGCGGTTTTGCAGCATTTCAATGATATTGGTCATAATCCAGAGCTTCATGATGTGACTTATGAAAACAGCCAAGCCAGGGAACGCACCCAGATTCTGATGGATGTTGCTAATCAGGTTGGTGGTTTGGTGATTGGCACTGGCGATCTGTCGGAATTGGCACTTGGTTGGTGTACCTATAACGGTGATCATATGTCGATGTATGCGGTGAATTGCGGCGTGCCGAAAACCCTGGTGCGCTATCTGGTTGCCTGGTGCGCTAAAGAAGAATTCAGCGGACGCATATCTGCGGTGCTGGAAGATGTTTGTGCTACGCCGGTTTCCCCTGAATTGTTGCCGCCCGATGCCGACGGGAATATCGATCAATTAACTGAACAGGTTATCGGTCCATATGAATTGCACGATTTTTTCCTTTATCAGGTTGTGCGGATGCACTTTTCACCAAAGAAGATTCTGATGTTGGCTGAGCAGGCTTTTGCTGCTGATTATTCTCGGAACGAATTACTTAAATGGCTGCGCCAGTTTTACCAGCGTTTTTTTAGTCAGCAATTTAAACGATCCTGTTTGCCGGATGGTCCCAAAGTTGGCACTGTAGCCCTTTCTCCAAGGGGCGATTGGCGAATGCCGAGCGATGCTGCAGCCACACTCTGGTTGAATCAGCTGGAGGGGTTGGAGTGAGCGGAAGCCTCTATGTGGTTGCCACCCCGATTGGTAACTTGGAGGATATGACTTATCGTGCTGTGCGGATTCTTCAAGAGGTCTCATTGATTGCTGCGGAAGATACCCGCCATAGCCGTAAATTGCTGACTCATTACGGGATTGGTACGTCACTTATTTCTTATCACGAACACAATGAAGAATCTCGATCTGCTCAATTGATTGCAAAGCTACAGAGCGGGGAGTCGATTGCGTTGATCAGTGATGCGGGAACCCCCTGTATTGCTGATCCCGGTTATCGCCTGGTTTCCAGTTGCAGTCAGGAAGGGGTTCCGGTTATTGCAGTTCCCGGCCCATCGGCGGTGGTGGCAGCTCTTTCGATTTCCGGATTACCGACCGATGCTTTTCGTTTTGTCGGTTTTCTTCCTGCCAAAAAACACGGCCGCTGTCAATTCCTTGAGCAGATCAAAAATGAACAGCAAACTGTTGCCTGCTATGAAGCTCCCCACCGATTATTATCCTGTCTTGCCGATATTATTGAAGTTTGTGGAACTGACCGATCTATTGCGATTGCCCGCGAGCTGACCAAACGGCATGAAGAATTGT